>DPMS01000647.1 GCA_003541285.1 Actinomycetota bacterium | reverse complement strand
CAGGGTGGAGTGGAGCGCCTCCAGGATGGAGTCGATCGCCTCCTGGCGGACCTTCGGGGTCTCGTCGTCGGTGTCGAAGGTGCCGCCCACCAGCAGCCGGCCGTCCTCCAGCTGGGTGGCGACGGGGGCGACCGTTCCCGGCAGCCGCAGCGGCGTCGGCTCGGTCACCAGTAGATGGCCTTTGACCTGGCTGAAGGGCAGGTCAAGGGGGAGGCCGTCGAGGAGTGGGGGAATCCCCGTGGCAAAGACCACCACACCCGGTTGGATGTCACCAGAGGTAGTGCTCACCGACACGACGCGGCCCGCGGCGACGGTGACCGAGACGGCTGCGATGCCCGTCGCGAGCGAGGGCAGGCCGCTCGCCAGCCGGGCCAGTGACCGCAGCGGGTTGACCCTCGCCTGGCGGCGGATGAGCGCCCCGGCCATCGGCCGCGCCAGCCCCGGTACCAGGCTGGCGACCTCGGCCGGTTCCAGCCATTCCACGGCGGGCCGCTGATGAGGTGCGAAGCCGCCCGGATCGGGGGCCAGGCCGATCCAGTCCAGTTCGATCAGGCCCACCCCGCCTGGCCAGCGCTCCTCCAGCTCATCCCAGCGTTCCAGGCTCGACCGTGCCAGCTCGACGAACGGCTCCGGGTCGCTCCACTCGTGGATCTCGGGCGTGAGCAGGCCCGCGGCGCCCCCGGTGGCGCCTGACCCCAGCCGCCCGGCCTCGATCAGCAGCACCGAGCCGATGCCCGCCTCATGGCAGGCCGCCGCGATGGCGACACCGGCGATGCCCCCGCCCACCACCAGGATGTCGGGCCGGGGGAGCGGTATCTCGCCCGCGCCGCGGCCCAGTTCGGCCCGCTCTTGAGGCGTGAGCTGATCACGCCAGATAGCAGTCTGTGCGACCATGCACCCATTCTCTGCGACCCGGCCGTCAGCCAGCACCACAAGGGGCCGCAGGAATCCTGCTCAGCCGGCGCTCGTCCAGCCCGGGCGCACCAGGCCCGATTCATAGGCCAGCACCACAAGCTGCACGCGGTCGCGGGCACCGAGCCTGAGCATCACCCGGGAGACATGCGTCTTGGCCGTCAGCGGGCTTACCACCAGCCGCTGCGCGATCTCGTGATTGGTCAGGCCCGCGGCGATCAGCGTCAGCACCTGTGTCTCGCGTTCGGTGAGGGCCGCCAGCCCGCGGCCTGCGGCCGGCCCCGGCTTGGCGTGTGCCGCGTACTCGGCGATGAGCCGCCTGGTCACGCCCGGTGAGAGCAGGGCGTCGCCAGCCGCGGCGGCGCGGACACCCCTGACCAGTTCCTCCGGCTCACTGTTTTTCACCAGGAACCCGGTGGCGCCGAGCCCTATCGCCTCGAAGACGTACTCGTCGAGGTCGAAGGTGGTGAGGATGACCACGTGAACCGGGTCGAGGGCGGGGTCGGCGGCGATCCTGCGGGTGGCCTCCAGGCCGTCCACGCCTGGCATCCCGATGTCCATCAGGACGACATCGGGGAGTAGCTGAGCCGTCAGCCGCACCCCTGCGTCACCGTCGTCGGCCCCGCCGACCACCGTGATGCCCGGCTCGGTCTCCAGCAGCGCCCGGATCCCCGCCCGCAGCAGTGCCTGGTCATCCACCAGCAGGACCCTGATCACGATCGCTCCCGCGGAACCGGCGGCGGGGCCGGCGTGGGTGGGGTGAGAGCTGGTGGGGCTGGCGGCGGGCCAAGGGCTGGCTCCGGGTTCCCGGCCTGGGGGCCGGACAACGGCAGCGTGGCGATGACCTGGTATCCCCCTCCCTGCTGTGGGCCGGCGGCCAGCGTGCCGCCCACCGCCTCGGCGCGTGCCCGCATTCAGGGCAGGCCGCTGCCGCCGCCCGGGCGGGCCGCCGCCGGGGGGCTGCCCCGGCCGTCGTCCGCGACCTCGATCCGCAGGACGGTGTCCTGGAAGTCGAGACGGATAGCCACGCGTGTCCCCGGCCCGCCGTGGCGGACCGTATTGGTGAGCGCTTCCTGGACGATCCGGTAGGCCGCCTGGCCGGCGGGCACCGGCAGCGGCCGCGGCGGGCCGGTGCTGCGCACGTCCACCGCCAGGCCGGCGGCGCGGGCGCCGTCGGTGAGCTGGGTGAGGTCGGCGGCACGCGACAGCATGGGCGCCGGCCTGCGCGCGGGAACCCCGTCGGGCATGCGCAGGGCGTTCAGTACCCAGCGCAATTCGCCCAGGGCACTGTTGCCCGCCTCCTTGATCGCCATCAGTGATTCGCTGGCGCGGCCGGGCTGGTGGTTCTTCAGCAGCGCGAGCCCGGCGTTGGCCTGCACGGTGATCAGCGCCAGCTGGTGGGCCAGCATGTCGTGCAGATCCTGGGCGATGCGCAGCCGTTCTTCCCCGGCCCGCCGCCTGGCCTGCTCCTGCCGGGCGCCGCGGTTCACCGGCATATGCGCGCTCAGCGTGAACCCGCCCGTCAGATGCGCGTCCAGGGCCACGCTGCCCGCCATGGTGATCACCATCACCAGGGCGGCGATCGTGACGTCGGCGCGGCTGGGCCGTTGTGCGTGCAGGACCACTACTCCTCCCGCCCACCTACGGTAACCGGCGCCCGGATGCGTGTCCCCGGTGCTATGTGACGGTGCTATGTGACGGTGCCATGTGACGGTGCTAGTTGACGGCGATGGCGGTGAGCGGGTCGAGCCTGGCCGCCCGGCGGGCCGGGCGTGCGCCCGCCAGCAGGCCCGCGGCCACCCCGATCAGCAGGATCGCGGCCACCTGCGGCCAGGGAACCGAGACCACCCCGGTGGCGCCTGGCGCACCGGCGGAGGTCACCTTGACCGAGGTGACCAGTGCCCAGCCGAGGAACAGCCCCAGCACCGCACCGGTCCCGGTGCCCAGGGTGGCGGTCAGCACCGCCTCCCACCGCACCATGGTGCGGATCTGCGCACCGGTAGCGCCGACCGCGCGCAGCAGCCCGATTTCGCGGGTGCGCTCGTGCACCGCCAGCGCCAGCGTGCTGCCGATCCCGAGCAAGGCGATGACGATGGCCAGGGCCAGCATCACGTAGATGATCCCGAGCAGCGGGGTGACCCCGGACCCGGCGGCGGCCAGGTAGGCCGTGCGATCCTGGACGCTGGCCGCCCCCGCGGTGGTGGCGATGGCGCTGATCTGCCTGGTGGCCGCCGCGGCGTCAGCACCGGGCCGCAGCGCCACATAGACGGCGGTGTTCCGTGGCTGCGTGCTGTGCGCGGCCCAGGTGGCGGCCGGCACCACCACGTTGCCGAGCGGGCCGATCGGCTGGTAGACGCGCCCGATCGGGATGGCCGACCGGTGGCCGTCGGGGAATGTCACCTGGACGGCTGATCCGGTGTGCCAGCCATGCGCAGCGGCGGTGGTCGCGGACACCGCGAGCTCCCCCGGCGGCACGGCGCCCAGCCGGAACACCTGGCCCAGCAGCGCCGGGTCGGCCACTGTGACCGGGGTGGACGCGCCGTCCAGCAGGATCGTGCCCGGCTGGGTTCCGGCCGCCACCGCGACACCAGGGATAGCAGCGATCCGCTGCGCCAGGTCCGGGCTGAACCCGGCGCCGCCGGCTCCGCGCATGACCCCCGGCGCCGCCGCGGACACCACAAGGTCGCCGGTAAAGGTCTGGCTCAGGTTGGCGCCCGCGGAGGCTTTCAGGGAGGCGCCGAACACGGTGAACACGGTGACGACCGCCATCCCCACGATCAGTGCTGCCGCCGTGGCGGCAGCCCGCTTCGGCGTTCTGGCCATGTTGCGCCGGGCGAGCTTGCCCGGCATGCCACGCAGCCGGGCAAGGAGGGCACCGGGAACCCTCGCGGTGAGCGCAGCGGTGGCCGGCCCGGCCATGATCACGCCGGCGATGGTCACTATCGCGCCGAGGCTGGCGAGGGGGGTCTGGTGGCCGAGCGCACCGGCGGCGCAGACCGCCACACCTGCGCTGGTGAGCACGCCGCCACCGACGATCCGGGTCCGGGAGGCGGCGGAGGTATCGGAGGCCGCGTCACGCATGGCCGCAAGCGGGCTGGTGCGCGAGGCACGCAGGGCGCCGGCCAGCGCGGCGGCCACCGTCACGGCGACCCCGGTGACCACGCCGATGACCGCGTTGCCCGCGGTGAAGACCACCCCGGACACGGGCAGGCCGAGCCCGAACGCGGCGAACACCCCCTAGAGCCCGGCCGCCATGCCGTAACCCGCCGCGACCCCCGCGACCGAGGCGACGAGCCCGAGCGCGGCTGCCTCGCCGAGGTGGCCGGCGAAGATCTGGCGCCGGGAAGCGCCAACAGCGCGCAGCAGCGCCGACTCCCGGGCCCGCTGGGCGGCGATGACAGCGGAGGCGTTGTGGAT
Source organism: Actinomycetota bacterium (assembly GCA_003541285.1). Classification (GTDB taxonomy): domain Bacteria; phylum Actinomycetota; class Actinomycetes; order Streptosporangiales; family Streptosporangiaceae; genus UBA9676. The sequence goes on along the minus strand of DPMS01000647.1, from coordinate 1,616 downwards.
GCTCAGGGCGGCGACCAGCAGCGCGATGCCAGCGAATACACAACCACCTCGCCGGGACCCCGGGGCGGGGCGCCGCCGACCAGGTGCCAGGGGTTCAGCAGCGGGTCGGCCAGCCAGTTCCCCGCCGTACGCGGGCCAAGACCGGCAATGGGCTTGCCGTTGCTGCCAACGAGTTCACCGAATCCGCTGATCTCGCCCCGGGCACTGGCAACGCCGGGCGCCGAGCGGACCGCCGCCAGCACCGATCCGCTGATCGGGCCGCGTGGCGCGCCGGGGGATCGCTGGGTGGCGGCCGCGTTCCGCACGATCACGCTGGTCCCCTGGTAGGCGGTGGTGACGGCGGTATCGATCGCGTTGGACAAAGTGGCGGAAAGGCCCAGGGTGCCGCTGAGGAAGGCCACTCCCAGCAGGACCGCGGCCACCATGCCGAGCAGCCGGCGCCTGCGCATCCACAGCCCCGTGCGCCCACCCGCAGCATCGGCCCGGTCACCGGTCTGCTCCCTGGTGCTGGCCGGGCCGGCCCACGGCGCTCATGTCCTTCATCCGGTCCAGGACCCGCTCGGCCGTCGGGTGCTCCATGCTGCCGTGCACGCGGCCATCGGCGAGGAACAGCACCCGGTCGGAACTGGCCGCCGCGGCCGGGTCATGAGTCACCATCACCACCGTCCGGCCCAGCTCGCGCACGGCCGTGCCGAACAGGCCGAGGATCTCCTGGCTGGTATGGGAGTCGAGGTTGCCGGTGGGCTCGTCGGCAATCACCAGCTCGGGCCGGGTCGCCAGCGCGCGTGCGACCGCCACCCGCTGCTGCTCGCCCCCGGACAGCTGGCCGGGACGGTGGCTGAGCCGCCCGGCGAGCCCGGTGATCTCGATGACGGTGTCCACCCACGTCTTCCCGGGCCGGATCCCGGCCAGGTCGGCCGGGAGCGTGATGTTCTCGGCCGCGGTCAGCATGGGAAGCAGGTTGAAGGCCTGGAAGACGAATCCGATCCGGGTCCGGCGCAGCTGTGTGCGCCGGCTGTCGTCGAGAGCGGACAGGTCCGTCCCGCCTGGCAGCGCGCGGCCCTCGGTCAGGGTGTCTAGCCCGGCCAGGCAGTGCATGAGGGTGGACTTGCCCGAGCCGGACGGGCCCATCACGGCGGTGAACCGGGCCGCCGGGAAGCTGGCGGTGACCCCGTCCAGCGCGGCGACCGCGGATGCGCCCCGGCCATAGACCTTGCGGGCGTCGATGACCCGGGCCGCCGGGGCGGCGGGCCCGGCCGGGTATGGGCGGAGCTCATCCGCCGTGGCGGCAGGCATTGCTGACCACCTCCTGGGTAGCTGGCACGGAATGTCCGCTCTGCTGGCCCAGCCCACCGCACCCGGCCGGGCGCTGTCGTCGGCCGGCGGGAGACAACCGTTCCCGCTCCCGGGGGGGACCTGCCGGTCGCGGCTGATGATCGCGCAGGTGGGCGGCCAGCACGTAGGCTGGGGAATTCCGGGCAGTGCGCCTATTGCTACGCCTGCAGGCCGGCTGAGGAGGTGTTGCCCGTGCTCGCTGATTCGTATGGGCGGGTTGCGACGGACCTGCGGGTATCCCTGACCGATCGCTGCAACCTGCGCTGCGCGTACTGCATGCC
>DPMS01000651.1 GCA_003541285.1 Actinomycetota bacterium | reverse complement strand
CTTCATCATGCGCAACGCGATGGACGCGCAGGAGGTCGCCGTCGGCTGGTGGCCGGGTGATTCGCGTTACGGCAGGGCGGCGTTCTATGCCTACGCCCACCCGGCGCCGGACAGCTTCGGGCACGGCGCCATCTCGCCACCGGCCGCCCGCTGGCACACCGATCTGGGGGAGTACATCCTGGACTGGGACGACGTCCGGGCGAGCCGGGATCCGCGGGCGATGGCGCTGGAATTCGCCCGTTCGGCGTTCCGTCATGCCTGCCTGGCGTGCGCGTGGGATCCGGGCCTGGCCGCGAGCGCCGACGGGACCCCGCCGCCGGTGCGCTGAGGATGGTGGGCGGCCCCGGCCGGGTCACTGTCTGCGGCCGGTGAAGGCCAGGCTGGCCCCGATACCGATCATGACCAGGCCGCCGGTCCCGCCGATCAGCTCCAGCCGCCGCGGTGAGCGGGCAAACCACGCCCGGGCCGTCCCGGCGGCCAGCGCCCAGGTGCTGTCCGACAGCACGGCGATGGCAACGAAGACCATCCCGAGCAGGAGCATCTGTACCGGGACGTGACCGGCCGCCCGGTCCACGAACTGTGGCAGCACGGCGGCGAAGAACACGATCGCCTTCGGGTTGCTCACGCCCACCACGAAACCGTCCCGCAGGATGGCGGCGAAGGTTTTGCGCTCCACCGCGCCGCCGAGGGCGGCCCCCAGCGAGCGGCGGTGCCGTACCGCCTGCACACCCAGCCAGGCCAGGTAAGCGGCGCCCGCCAGCTTGATGACGGTGAAGATGGCCACCGACCGCTCGACCAGGCTCCCGATACCGAACGCCACCGCTGCCACCTGTACGTAGACCCCGCCCTGGCCGCCCAGGGCAGAGCCCACGCCCGCTGCCCGGCCGAGCATCAGGGACCGGCTGATCACGAAGAGCACGTTCGGCCCGGGGACGACGATCAGCGCGAAGGAGACGAGTGCGAAGGCGAGCAGATGGCCGGTCGGGAGCATCGCGCTCAGGCCACCTGGGTGGGTACCAGCCCGTCGCCGCGCTCAATGACTGCGGCGGCGCCGCGGATGACGCACCGCAGGGGGTCGTCAACGACGACGACGGGGATGCCGGTGGCCGACTCGATCCGGCTGGCCAGGCCCGGCAGCAGCGCCCCGCCGCCAGCGAGGCGGATCTTCCCCCGCACCACGTCCTCGGCGAGGTTCGGCGGGATATCCGACAGCATCTCCTCCACCGTGGTGATCATCGCGGCGACGGTGTGCTCCAGGGCGCCGGCCACCAGCTTCCCCTGCACCCGTTCGACCCGGGGCGTCCGGCGAGCCGCGTCGACCCCGACGGCCTCGACCCAGCCGGGGGTGCCCTCACCCCCGGCAAGCCCCAGCGTCGTCTTCAGGTTCCTGGCCGCGTTGCGGCCGATCAGCAGGCCCAGTTCGGCCCGGACCGTGTTCATGATCGCCTCGTCCATGGCGTTCCCGCCCAGGCGCAGCGACTGGGCGCGGACCAGCTGGCCGCCCGCCATCACCGCGGCCTGGGTGGTACCGCCACCGATGTCGACGATGAAGGCGCCTGATCCATCAGCGAGGTCGAAGCCCGCGCCGGCGGCGGCGGCGACCGGTTCGTCGATCAGCCGCACCTCGCAGCGGGGTCTGATCGCCCCGACCACGGCTTCCAGGGACCGCCGCTCCACCCAGGTGGCGCCGCCAGGTACGCAGACCACCGCCGAGGCGCGCAGCCTGCCCCGGCGCAGCTGGGCCTTGCGCAGGAACGCCTGCAGCATGGCCGCCGCCGCATCCAGGTCGGCGATGACCCCATCACGCAAGGGGTGGATGACCTCGATGTTCTGAGGCTCCTTCCCCGCCAGGGCGTCCGCGGCGTGGCCGACTGCGGCCACCCTGCCACTCGCCCGGTCCAAGGCAATCGCTGAAGCCTCGTCCACGACGGTCCCACGGCCCGTCACGCAGACGAGCGTGTTGACCGTGCCGAGATCGATCGCCACGCCCTCCCGCAACCGCATACCAATCACCCTTTGACCCCGTAGCGCCAGCAACCTCCCCAATTATGAGCCCCATACACACTCTGTGGGCACCGACCCACTGAACTGGGCGTTCATCAGCAACGCCGACCCGCCGGCTCCCGTTAGTCCTCCTCGCCCGCCGGCGCCTCCGGCCGTACCCAGACCCCCCGCTCGTGCATGAGCCCGATCTGCCTGGCTATCACCTCACGGCGGTAGTCCTGGTGCCCGTACGGGGCCCGGTCGAGGTAGATGTTCTTCGGGTAGATGGGCTTTTCGTAAATGAGCTGGTACTGCTCAGTGGTCAGGTCCTTGATCCAGTTGTCCCATTGCGCGTTCGCGCGGAAGCGCCGGAGGGCCTCGATGTCGACAGTCCCGGCAACCCAGGATGACCCGGCGCTGTAGTCGTGCCGCCCGACGATCTGCCCGCGGTAGTCGACAACGAGCGATCCGCCGCCGAAAGTATCGATCGGGATATCGGATTCAGCGGTCAGGTAATACGTGCCGACATTGCACGCGATCAGGTAGAAGTTGTTGTCGAGTGCGCGTGCGCGGTTCTGGATCTCGAACAGGCCGTTGCCGACGTGCGGATGCGGGTACGGGCCCCGGTAGACGACCTCGGCGCCGTTCATCGCCAGGCCACGCGCGTTCTCCGGGTACGAGCCCTCGTTGGCCATCAGGAACCCCAGTCGCCCGATCTCGGTGTCCGCCACGGGATAGAACGCATCCAGGGTCCGGCCGTACAGTTCGATCCACTTGTCCCAGACGTTGTGCGGCGTCATCGAGTGCTCCACCGGCAGCAATGGCACCACCTTGTGATGCCTGAGGATGACCTCGCCATCCGGGCTGAGGATGAATCCAACGTTGAAGAACCGCCCGGGGAATTCTGGATGACGGGCCTTCGCCTGGGCCATCACGAATGCGTTCCACTGCCGTGCGAGCCCACCGAGATAATCGGTCTCCGGGCCTGGGATATCGATCGCGCATTCCCGGGCGAACTCCTCGTGGTCGAGGTCGAGGACTTCGTCGTTGAAACCCTGCAGGGCACCTTCGGGGATCGCGATGAGCCGCACCGGCAGGTCGAGGCTGGACAGCCACGATGCCGCCTTGATCAGGTGCGAGAGGTGCTCGAGGTTTGCCCGGATCTGGTCGCGGTGGCTGATGCCACGCATGGTGGGGACCAGGCCGATGGCCTGATAGGGCTCGATCATGATGTATCCCTTCGACCCATGGCGCATCCGCCTGCGCCGGCCCGATCGTCCGGCACCGCCCCTTGTTCTACCGTCCGGCCACCCGTCATGTCTCTCACTCAGGCGGGAGCGGCTAGCAGAGAACTGACAGTGCTCGCTTTACCGGCCGGTAATGAACAGGAGCTAGGGTCATCAGGTATGGGACGCGAGGTCGTACTGCTGCATGGCCAGCCTGGCTCTGGCGCGGACTGGCAGCAGGTGGCGGATCTGCTGCCGCCCGCGCTGCGGGTTACCGCTCTCGACCGTCCCGGGTACGGAGCCAGCCGCCTGCACGCCGGTGGCTTCGCGTTCAACGCCCGTGCGGTCCTGGCCGAACTGGACGAGCGGCACATCGAGCGGGCAGTGCTGGTGGGCCATTCCTACGGCGGAGGCGTCGCGCTGTCGCTGGCCAAGCTGGCACCAGAACGTGTGACGGCGCTGGTCCTGCTGGCCAGCGTCGGGCCTGGCTGCCTGACCGGCTGGGACCGGCTGCTGGCCGCGCCGGTGGCGGGGGAGGTATGCGCGGTCACCGCCTGGTGGCTGACCCCGTGGGCGGCCCGGGCCCGGCTTGCTCGCATCGCCCGGCGGCAGCGACGGCCCATCGCCCACCATGAGCACGTGAACTGGCAGATCTGGGGGACCGCGCGCCATGATCACGGGCCGCTGTGGCGCACCTTCCTCACCGAGCAGCGCGCGCTGACCGGCGAACTCGCCGAGCTCACCGCTTCACTGCCGTGCATCGAGCAGCCGGTGCTGCTGCTCGCTGATCCGAAGGACACACTCGTCCCCATCAGCGCGACCTATCAGCTCGCGGCGGCCCTGCCCGATGCCCGCGTTCAGCTCGTCAGCCGGATCGGTCACCACCTTCCCCGCCGTGGTGCGTCTGTGGTCTCGGCGGCGATCGCTGGGTTCCTGGAGGCACTGGACAGCCGGCCGGCGCCAGCCTGATCCCACCGGTAACCGGGTGGTGCCAGATGTGCGAGGCTGTGGATGTACTGAGTCCGAGCGCAGGAGTGCGGATGGCTGACGACGCGTCAGAACCTGAGGGTTCCGAGGACGAGATGAAGCGCAAGTTCCGGGAGGCGCTGGAACGCAAGCGCGCCAGGCAGGCTGACACGAACATGGTGCGCGGGGGCAAGGAGCCAGGGAAAGTCCACGGTGCCCCCGCTCACGGCCCGGCCCGCAGCCGGCGCTCGTTCCGCCGCAAGAGCGGCAGCTGAACGGCTGCGGTGCTCTGCTGGCTCTGCGGGATCCACGTGTCGATGCGTTCCCACCAGCCGTAGAGCCAGCGCACCTGAGCCTCATGGTCGAGTGAACGAGGCACCTCGCCCACCGGGATCCGCCACTTCGCATAGATGGTCTGATCCATCGGCAGGCTCCGCCAGATATCGCTGACGCTGACGAGCCTGCCCAGCCCGGCATGCCCTGCCAGGATCCCGACCTAGCGCCGTTACGACGTGGTCATTAAGGGCAGTCCTTAGTGACCACGTCCCGCTGCGCTGGGCGTGGGGTCTGCCGGGACGTGGTCAGTTTGGGCTGATAGCAGCCTAGATTAATCACGTGGCGAGCCGGGATCGGCTGGCGTGGTCGTTTTGGGGTGTGATAGCAGCCCTTTCTGACCACGGCTTGTCTCGCAGCGGGCCGGCTCCCCGCGGATGTGGTCGATTCAGGTTGTGATAGCAGCCCAAGCCGACCACGCTCACGCACGCACCAGGTCGATCGCCCGCGACGTGGTCGACGTGGGTCGGGATCCCAGCCCGAATCGACCTCTGGGCTTCCGCCTGGCTGCGTGGATGCCGTCTGCCCGGAACCGGAGCCCGGGGGAGACCGCCAGCACCCGTTCCGCCGCCTCCCGGCCAGCGGCGAAATTGTCCTTGCCCCCAGCCAGTAGTCGTAGACCCGGGCCGAATGGGCGGTCCCGCTGTCGATGCGGGCGTCCTTCCCGGGCAGATTGGCGCCACGCCGTGGCCTCTCCGCCATCCAGGCCCGCCCTCCCGGTCACCACTTCAATGCCAATCACCCGCAGCATAACTGTGCATTTGCCATTACGGCGGCACCGCTGGTCAGGCCGGCCACGGCGCGGGCGAGGGGCCGTGGGCTACCATCCGTCGGGTGGACGCTCTGCTGGGCACGTGCTCACTGCCGGAACTCAGGCGGCGCACGAGCTTCAAGTGGCGGACCCACGCCGGCGATGTCCTGCCGGCCTTCGTGGCCGAGATGGACTTCGACCTCGCCCCGCCGGTCACGCAGGCGGTCACCGCCGCGCTTGCCATCGGTGACTGCGGTTATGCCCATAAGGGCATGCTGGGTGAGGCATACGCCGCGTTCGCCGCCGCCCGGCTGGGCTGGGCACCCGATCCCGGCCGGGTGTTCCCGATCCCGGATGTGATGACCGGACTCGCTGAAGTGATCGGGGCAATCACCCCGCCGGGCTCGGGGATCATCATCAACTCCCCGGTGTACCCACCGTTCTGGTTCCGGTTCGGTTTCTATGGGCGGCGGATCATCGAGGCGCCGCTGGCCCGGGACGCGGCGGGCCGGTATGACCTGGACCCAGCGGCGATCGAGGAGGCCCTGAGTGACCCGGGCGCCGCAGCCTACCTGCTGTGCAGCCCGCACAACCCGACCGGCAACGTCTGGTCTGCGGCGCAGCTGGAGACGGTCGCCGGCCTGTGCCAGCGCCGGGGCGTCGCGCTGCTGGTAGATGAGATCCATGCCCCGCTGGTGCTGCCGGGCACCGCTTTCGTGCCGTTCGGCTCGCTCGACCACAGCATGGCCGAGCAGGCCTATATCTTCACGTCGGCGTCAAAAGGCTGGAACATCCCCGGCCTCAAGTGCGGCGTGGCGGTGGCGGGCTCTGATTACGGCGCCGCACTACTGGAGGAGCGGTGGGAGGCCCTGCTTGCTGGGCACCTGGGTGTGCTCGCGTCGGTAGCGGCATTCACCGACGGGCTGCCCTGGCTGGACGCGGTCGTTGGCCAGCTGGATGAGAACCGGGCGCTGCTGTCTGTCCTGCTGCGCGAGCAGCTGCCGGGCGTCGGCTATGCCCAGCCGCAGGCAAGCTTCCTGGCCTGGCTCGACTGCCGGGAGCTGGGGCTCGGCGACGACCCCTCGGCTGCCTTCCTGGACAAGGGCAAGGTGGCGGTCAGCCGCGGCCCCGATTTCGGCAGCCGGGGCCGCGGCTTCGTCCGGCTCAACATCGGGACCTCGCCGGCGCTGATCGCCGATGCGGTGCGCCGGATGGCCATGGCAGTGCGGCTCACGTCGGCGGCCGGTGGCCAGTAGGCCCGGCCTGCGCCGGTCCGGGATCTGGGATCAGGACTGGCGCAGCAGGTCGCGGGTGATCTCCATCTGCCCCAGATGCTGGCAGACCTCTTCCAGAACGTGCAGGAGCGCGTGCCCCTGGGAGGTGAACTCGAGCTCGTCGGGGGCCATGGACGGACGAGTGGCCCGGGGCCGGGCTGCCGGGTCGGCCGTCGCGATGTCAGCGCGGAACCGGCGCTTGGCGTGCTCGGCCGCATCGATGAGATCGGCGGCCGGGCCCGAAGCGTGGAACTCGGCGTCGCGGTCCCGTTCCACCTCGCGGCCGGCCACCACCTCACCGCCCCAGTACTCCATGACACCCAGGCAGTGCCGCAGGATCACATAGGCCGAGTTCGCGCCAGGCAGTCCCGGCCGCAGGTTGGCCAGCTCGTCGCCGAGGTCGCCGACGATGTCCGTCATGCTGTCGACCGCCCGGTCCACGTAGCTGGCGATCGCGGATGCTGTTATCCCCACCGGGCCATCATGGCGCAGGCGCGCGGGGGAAGCCAGTTCCGCAAATGGCCGCACCGGCCACCGGAGAGTTTCTGGGTATCTGGTGACAACGCCTAGACCTGCTGTGTGCGGGGTAATGACCGATGGGGGGACGCACGATGGACCGCGCGTTCTGAGACGGTAAGAAATGGGGGAATCGTAGATGAAATGGTGGAAGCTGGCGCTCGGGGTAGCAGTGGTTGGCGTGGCTGCGCTGCTGCTGACCGGACGTAGCGACATCGTCCGGTTCCGGCGCATGCACAAGATGTAGAAGCCTTCGCCGAAGATCCAGCCCCACCACCGGGCCGGGCTGTTACGACCAGCCCGGTGGGGGGCTCACTGATTACCCGGGCCGGGTGTGATCAGCGGAGCTGCCTGCGCCCGCCCGCTCGCCACCCGCCGGAGGGCGGCCCGGCGTGCGCTGTGAATGTGGCGCCGGGCCGCGGTCCTTGCCCGCTGGGCATCCCTGGCCAGCAGTGCCTCGATGATGTCGGCGTGCTCTCGCACCGACCTGGCAGGCCGCCCGGCGATCGCCAGTGTGGTGTCCATGCTCCGGGCCAGCATCTCCTGCAGGACGGTCTGGGTCATGGCAAGGAACCGGTTGTTGGCGAACTCCGCGATCTGCAGATGCAGCTGGGCATCCATCGCCTGCAGTTCAGCGGGTGGGAGGCGGGCCAGCACGGCCTGCTCCAGGCGATCGAACGTGATCACCAGCTCCTGGAGCTGCTCGTCGCTGGCCGCTGTCGCGGCCCAGCCCGCGGCCGGGACTTCCAGCACCTCGCGCATGGCGAACAGTTCTTCCATCCCGACTTCCCGCAGCCGGGCGAAGCGCTGCATCGCGCGCTCGCCCTCGGCCGGCGAGGCGACGAAAACCCCCTTGCCGTGCTGAACGCCCACCACACCGCGGGTCTGCAGGGAGCGCAGCGCCTCGCGAACCGAGGCCCGGCTCACTCCCAGCAGTTCGCACAGTTCCCGCTCGCCGGGCAGCCGGTCGCCGGGGGACAGCCCGTTGCCCTTGATATAGCCCTCGATCTGGTCGGCTACCCGCAGGAACAAAGGTTCGCCTGACCCCATCCACCGCCAGCCAACCGCGGCACGGCCGGCGGTGGGCGCCGCGGCTTGGCTGGCGGGGTCTTCGGGCATGAATGGACTCCTACGCGCTCGGGTAGAGGCGGGTGAGCGCGAACTCCCGGTGGCCGAGGGCTTCCGCGCACGTGAGCCGGCCATTCACGGTCCGGTCGATGA
>DPMS01000246.1 GCA_003541285.1 Actinomycetota bacterium | reverse complement strand
CAGCAAGATGTCGAACAGGGGGTCTGGGAAAACGAACGGGTGGCCATCGGAGGTGCGGCCGTAGGTCTGGAAGTCAGTGGTCATGGCGACGACAGGCACACCAAGAGCGGCCGCGTAGCCGATCTCCATGCAGACGCCGTCGTCCAGGCTGGGCCCGTGCAGCAGCGCGAGCATCCCATCGATGCGGCGCAGCCGTTCGGAGTCAAGCTCGAACAGGCGACGGCTCTTGCACGCGTCGGTCAATTCCTCCTCGTCGGTGTCGCAAAACGGAAGGAAGACTGCGTCGGTGCCGACGTGGCGGGCGAGACGGTGAGCGACGTAGGCACCCAGTGCCCGGTCGTGGGCCGAGAAGAGCCGGTGGGCGACGTAATACAGGCCCATAGTTGTGCGCTCAGCAACCGTTGATGGCCAGGCCAGGAGCCCGGACCGACTGGCTGGCTGCCGTCACGCTCGCCTGCAAGGCGTCCCTGTCGCCGAGTCCGCGTGCCATGCCAGCCAAGAACACCCCGGCGAGGGTGTCACCGGCACCCGTTACCTCAACTGGGCAGGAATCCGGTGGCCGGATGGCAGCGGTGGGATTGCCGCGCCTCAGCACGATGGCTTCCCGGGGGCCATCGGAGACCACGACCGCTGCCACGTGGGCGGGGTCGATCAGGGTCTTGAGGGTGGCGAACTCGGCGGCGTTGACGAATACAGCCGCGGCACGGGGCAGGAAGGGCACGGCGGCGGCTATCAGGTCCCCTGCGCTGGCGAGGTGGAAGTCGGTGCTGAATTCCAGCCCGTGGCAAGCCAGGCGGCCAAGGACCGCTGGGACGTCCAGGGGCCGCCGGCAGCACACGTGGTACGAACTGTGCTGGCCGATCACGGCGAGGCAGTGGCTGGTCAGTGATTCCGCCGCGCCGAAGGAGCAGTCGATCGTGGCGAGCTGCCCGGCGGCGGTGTAGGTGAGCGCAAAGGCACACGATGTGCCGGTAACTGTCTTGACATGGGTGAGGTCGATATCGGCCAATCGGGGATCGGCGTGGATCCACCCCAGGTCAGTGCCGATGACCGATAACGGTGCCGAGGCCAGGCCGGCCCGTGAAGCAGCCCTGGCCACGTGTAAGGCGGCACCGCCGAGCAACTCGAACTGGCGGCCGTCGGCGTAGAGAGCCCGATCGCGGGAGATGTTGCCAATCACACCAAGCCCGGTCACCGCATGGCCCCGGTCGGCTGGCAGCTGCATCCGAAGAGAAGGGCGCAGGCTGGGCGGTGTGGGCACAGGTCTGGCCCGGGGCGGTTGAGGTACAGGCGCTTGAAGTAGATGAGTGTCAGGTGGACGAACCAGGTCGGTGCCGCCCAGGGCGGGATGGTGACCTGGTATCCGAGCCGCGGGGCCAGATCCCGGTAGGTGTCGGCATGGTCGGCAACGCCTAGCTGGAGCAGCTTCCGCAGCTGCTCATACGCCACAGGGCCGGAGGTGAGGCTGATCCCGAGCAGGGGTGCCAGCTTGGTAACCATGCCGGTGTCGACCGGGATGACCCCGCAGTGGTAGCCGCGCGCATAGAGCACTGCGCACTGGGCGGTGTTGTACCCGGCCCCCGCAACCCCGGCTTCGAACGATGCGATCAGGTCGTCAGACGGCGCCGCGGCCAGATCGATGCCAGATGCGCTCGTGCCGCCGATGAAATCAGCCAGAGACCGCAGGTAGCGAGTGCGGGCTTTCGGCAGGCCGATCGGGCGAACCAGATGGGTGAGCGCCTCGTCGTTCAGCGCGGTGAGCCTTCCCCAGCCGAGCGTGGCCGCGCGGGCAACCACGCCGGAGTAAGTGCCAACCATCGCGTACGAAACCCGGGAACTCCAGCCCGCGACCGCCATGCGTACCCGCCAGTCCCGCACATAGGCGGGCCACCACCGGTTCTCGTCATGATTGGCCTCGACGGCGGCCCGCACATCCGGCAGCGCGGCAGCACGGGTAACGAAAAGACACAGCCTTTCGCCGAGTTCTGGCGAGTACTCGCTGAACGTCGTGCTGGGGTGGCCGTCCATCAGCGCGTTCTCCCGCTCGCCCGAAGTGCATGGGTGACGATGGCCCGGTTGGAGGAAAGGACTTCCTTGCCGAGTTCTGGTGCCAGCATCTTCTCCAGTCCTAACGTTGGCCACCCGGTGCATGACAGCACGATCACCTGCGCCTGCTCCACTGCCTGCATGCTGACCTGCCTGGCCAGATCCCAGATCTGACCGGGTTCGATCGCTGAGTACCCGTCGGTCAGGTTCAGCGTCGCCCTCCCGGTCACCGTGATTCCATGATCGCGGAACATGCCGGCCTCCGCCTCGCAGACACGCTCCGGGTAGGGAGTCAGCAAAACGATCCGGCCAGCCTGCTGTTGCCGGAGCGCGGCGATGATCGCATCGAACGCCGTGATCACTGGCACCCCGGCGCGTAACCAAGCCGGCGGTGCCAGGTCCCTCTGGTGGTGACGAAGAACGAGTGCAGGCCCGCGAGCGTGCGCCCGGCCGGGTAGACCCGCTGTTTCATCGGCTGGTCGAACACATAGGAGACGTCGGCTTTCCAGGTCTCGAAATGCTCGGCCGACGGGGGCGGCTGCACCTGCGTCATGGCGGCCAGTGGGGTGCCCTGGTAGACGCGGGCCTGGCGGACGTTGATGCGATGACACTGGTAGCCCTCGTCCAGGATGCGCACCAGCCCGGCGAGGTTTTCATAGTGGGTGCGGTGCGTTTCCCCGGGCAGGCCGTAGACCAGGTTCAGCCCCGGCAAGAACACCGGCAGACTACCCGGGCCGGCGTGAGCGCCGGCCTCGTTGACATTTGCGATGGCGCGCATCAGTACCTGCGGCGTGCAGGTCAGCGCGTTGGCCTTGATGACCGCGGGATCGAAACTCTCGATGCCCATCGGCGCGCAGTTCCCCTCGGTGCAGTACAGGGCGACCAGTCGCGCGATCGCCGCCCCGGTGCGTGAGGCCACCGCCAGTGGGTCGGCGTTGTCGATGTGCAACACCTCCAGGCTCGGGCACCGCTCACGGATGCCCGCCAGCAGCCTCTCGATCGCGGCAACGTCGCGGTTCAGGTAGGAAAAGAAACACGTCTGCTGGCCAAGCCGCATATTGCGGACCCCGGCCGCATCCAGCGCGGTGATCTCCTCCAGCACATCAGCGGGGTCGCGGAACGTGACATGGCTGCTCTTGACCGGCTCGTTGCAGAACGAGCAGAACCTGCGCCGCGTGCACCCCCGGTACAGCTCTATCTCAGCGACCGGCCGCCAGCCCAGCTGGCCGACCAGTCCGCCGTAGGAACCGCGGTCGGCTGCCAAGAGCTCATACGGTGCAGCGGCCCGGCTGCCCGCGCCAAGATCGGCGGAGGTGACGGTGTGCGTGTGCACCGCGTCGAACAACCCCGCATAGGCGCCCGGATCTCGCAACACCCAGGAGGCAAGCGGGCCCAGCAGCACCCGTCCGCCCCTCACGCACGCCAGCGCCCGCGCGATCTCCTCCACCGATCCGTTCTGCGCTTGCAGATGCACCGACGGAACCGCATCACCAGCAATGACCACCACCATCCTCGCGTCCGCGAGAATTCTCAGCGTCTTCTCCCGGCTGGCTGTGGCCGAGTACGTCAGCCGATCCGACAACGGCGGCTCGACATACGGCTTGGCGCCGTTCAGGCACCACCGCACATCGTCAATGGTCAAGTACCGGACATCCGCCCCCGGAAAAGCCCACACCAGGGCACCGTAGGCGGCACGGGCGTAGGTGGATAAGTACGGCGGCACGCCCAGCCCGCTCGGCTCCACCGTGTAACAGTCCAAGATCGCAGCAACATCTGTCATGCGAACCTCCCCCGGGGGCAGAGCGGCTCGGCTCGTCGCGCACATGATTGCGTTCGGTGCCTCACAGATTGTGATACCCACATGGCCGGCTCCCTTCCCGGCCCACCTGAACTCTCTCTACGATCCTCACGTTTGGCGGCAGTGCTGTCACTCCCTGCGCTGGGAACATTCCGGATGGTCATCTGGCTGCCTCCGCCGCCACAGCGGTACCGGACGCAGCCTCGTTCAAGCCCGATCGGCCTGCGGGCCGGAGGCGGGAAACGGAGTCCGCCACAGCCCTTTCGCGAGAGATAGGGAATCTATTACCCCATTCGAGAATGGCTCCTACAGGTCAGGGCTCCTTTCCTCGTGGGAACCAGAGAGTCTCCCAGTGCGGGGAGCGACCTTTGGGCTGGCCGCTGCCATGCTCTGTCAGCAGGCAGCCGACACCCCTGGCCTGGGCCGGGCCGACTTGTTGCCGCCGCTCGCTGGTGTGCATCGGCGGGCTCGCCGCGAAGCCATCGGCTCCCCGTTCGCGAAAGGAATGCGGTGAGGGAATTCGACTACATCGTGGTCGGTGGCGGCACGGCTGGGTGTGTGGTGGCGGCCCGCCTGTCGCAGGACCCTGCCGTCCGGGTTCTGTTGCTGGAGGCGGGGGGTTCGGGGCGAACCCAGGCCATGACTGTGGCGAACGCGTGGCCGGAAAACCTTGGCTCTGCGGCCGACTGGGGCGATGTCACGACCGGCCAAGCCGACGCGGGCGCGGTGGTGTACCCGCGGGGGCGGGGCCTGGGCGGGTCGGGCGCGATCAACGCGATGGCGCATGTGCGCGGGCACCGGGCGGTTTACGACGGCTGGGCCACGGGCGGAGCGACTGGGTGGGGCTTCAGGGACCTGCTGCCGTGTTTCCTGCGCAGCGAGCGCGCTGATGGCCGTGATCCAGCGTTGCGCGGCACCGATGGCCCGGTGCGGGTAGCCCCGGTGCCAGAGGCGAACCTGTAGGGTGCCAGAACTGCGCCTATGGCCTCTTAACTGCCGTTTTCGGGATCATTCGGTAGTTTTCATGCGGCCCGTTCGTACTCGTGGATCAGCCCGCCGATGATCTTGCGACGTCGCATCCGCGCCGCCAGGTCAGTCACCGGGGCTGTGGCGATGTCGTCTGCGTCCGGTGGCCGCAGATTCCTGGCCCGGTGCGGACGATGCTGGTTATAGTGCGCGACGTACTCGTCCAGAACTGCCCGCAGGTGCCCCGGCCCGGTGATCAGCATCCGGCCGGTAACCTCGGCCCGGGCGGTCCGCACCCAGCGTTCGGCATAGGCGTT
>DPMS01000247.1 GCA_003541285.1 Actinomycetota bacterium | reverse complement strand
CTGATGTACGTGGTGACCGCGGTCAGCAAACTCGTCCTGGACCCCGCCTGGCAGCACCGCGTCCTGCGAGTCGCGCCGATGAACGCCGGGCTGGCCATCCAGTCCACCACGAACCTGAGCAAGCTGCCCATCGGACCGTGGGCAGGTCTCGGCGTGCTCGCCGCCTGGACCGCGGCGGCACTGCTGGCCGGCTGGCTGCTGCTCCGGCTGCGCGATGCCTGAGCTGCCTACGCTAAAGAACGTGCGGGTGAACGTGGTCGGCTGGCTGCGCGCGCACACCTGCCAGGCGGATGGCCTGCTGGCGGCGGCGCTGCTGCTTAGCGCGCCCCAGGTGTTGTGGTTCGGGGCGGCGAGTGGGCCCACGCGGGCCGCCTTTGCCGTGGTGACGGTCGTGCTCGCCGCCACCGTGCTCGTGCGCCGCCGCTATCCGGTGGCGGCGTTCGGTGTCGCGGCGGCGATCGAGGCCGCGCAGGTTACGTTCGGCATGCAGTATGCCGAGGCGGCCCCGGCGTTCGCGCTGCGGTCGACCGACGCCGACTTCGCGATCCTGGTGCTGCTGTATACGGTGGCCGCGCACCGGCCGCGGCGGGTCTCCATCACCGTCCTGATGGTCTGCCTGCTCGGCTCGGCGGTGGCCATCACCCGCTGGCCTCCCGCCCACGGCGCCCATGCGGGGGACGAGGTGCTGCGCGCGGCGGCGTGGCTGGGCGGTGTGACGCTGGCCGCGTGGGTGCTCGGCGATTCGGTGGCCTACCGCTACCAGCGCACCCGCTACGCGGTGATCGAAGCACGGGCGGCCCAGATGGAGGCCGAGCGCGACGCCCAGGAACGGATCGCCGCCGCCGCCGAGCGCGCCCGCGAACTACAGGAACGGCGCGCGGCCGTGGTCGACCAGTCAGCGGCCAGGCGGCGCCGGATTGAGCGTGACCTGCACGACGGAACCCAGGTCCGCCTGGCCGCGCTGGCGATGATGCTCGGGGAGATTAAAGAGAACCTGCAACTGGCCAAGGGCGCCGCCGACGACGATGGGCACGTCCGCATGCTGGTGAGCGCGGCTCACCGCAACGCCAAGGAAATGCTCGCCGAACTGCGGGATCTCGCCCGTGGCATCCATCCGCCCGTGCTGGACCGCGGCCTTGCCGCTGCGCTTGGCTCCCTCGCGGACACCGTCGCGCTCCCGGTGGAGGTTGACGTGCGCGCCTGCGAGCGGCCGTCGGCGGCCGTCGAGGCCATCGCCTATTTCTGCGCGGCCGAGCTTCTGGCCAACATGACCAAGCACAGCGGCGCGAGCCGCGGGGCGATCAGCGTCATCGGCAGCGGGGGGAAGGTGCTGATGAACGTCACCGATGACGGCGGCGGCGGGGCGTGGCTGGCCCCGGCGGCGGGCTCGCCGGGCTCCGCGAACGCGTGCAGACGGTCGACGGGCACCTCAGCATCGACAGCCCGCCCGGCGGTCCGACCAGCATCACGATCGAGCTGCCCGGGCGGGCGTGATGGCGCGCCGCCTGCGCATCGTGATCGCCGAGGACGCCGCGATCATGCGCGACGGCCTGACCCAGACCCTCACCCGGCGCGGCCATGACGTTGTGGCAGCGGTGGCAGACCCTCCCTCGCTGCACCATGCCGTCACCAGCCACCAGCCCGACGTGGCCATCATCGACGTGCGCATGCCCCCCACCTACACCGACGAGGGACTGCGCGCCGCCCAGTCGATCCGCCGTGACCATCACTCGACCGGCGTGCTGGTCTTCTCCCAGTACATCGAGACGCGCTCGGCCGCGGAGCTGTTCGCCGGGACATCCGGAGGCGTCGGGTACCTGCTCAAGGACCGCGTCGCTGACGTCAGCGACTTCATCGACGCGATCACCCAGGTGGCCGACGGCGGCACCGTGCTCGACCCCGAGGTTGTCCGTCATCTGCTCAGCGCCGGCCGCCGCGCCGACGCCCTGGCCGCGCTGACGCCGCGGGAAAGGGAAGTGCTCTCCCTTGTCGCCCAGGGCCGCTCCAACGCCGCCATCGCCAGCGCTTTCACGATCTCCCCCAGAGTCGTGGAAAAACACGTCGCCAGCATCTTCGCCAAGCTCGGCCTCGCCCCTTCCGATAACGACAACCGCCGGGTCCTCGCCGCGATCAGGTACCTGGAGTCGTGACAGTTGTGAAGGCCATGCGGCCGGCGGCTGCAGCATCCAGAACGCGGTGCAGATATCGCAGGTGCCTGGGGCCGTGTCGGCGGGCACGGGCTGGCTCAAGTCCACGCGAGGTACAGGCCAGGTCAACGCCAGGTACATGTCGGCCTGCGACAGGCCCTGCACGGAGCGCGGAGGGCGTCGCGGGTAACGTGCTGGCCATTGGCCGCCTGGTGCCCGGCAGCGCGGTGCGGCACCGTGAGGATCGTCTCGTCCCAGCCGTCCCGAATCTCTGGGACCTGTCCTGGGACGGGACGCTGGTTCGGCTGTCCTGGCTGGAGACGATGGCCGGGCGGCGTGGCGCGCCCGTGCGCGCCGTCTGGCCCCGACAGCGGCAACGCCACCATCGCGATGCGCGTCCTGCCCGGCCGCAGGCGCGACCTTGACATGCCGGGCGGAGTCGGCGCTGGATCGTACTGGTCCCGGGCGGCAGGCCAGCCCGCCCTGCCCCCCGGCCTCCGCGCGGGCCAGCCGAGAGGCGAGCAGCGCGGCGCCGACGGCCGCCGCCTGGTACCCCCTCCCCCCAATCCGCGCCGCCATAGCCCTCCGAACTTCCGATCGTCCCTGGCGCGGGCCGGGCGCCTGGAGGCTGCCGTGACCGTCACCGAAGGCGGGGCTGAGCTTGACCGTGGGGGCGGAGGCGAGCGTGCATCGGCCCGGCACCGGGCTGCCCGGCACGCGGCTCCTGTGGGCGGCTCGAACCGGCTCCTGTCCGTGGAGGAACTGGCTGCCTGGCTGGGTGTGCCGAAGAAGACCGTCTACGGCTGCTGGCGGCAATGGGGGCTGCGGGGTTACCGGGTGGGCCGGTACCTGCGGTTCCGCGAGCGGCACGTGGAGGAATGGCTCCAGACCCGGGAGGCATGACCGTGGCAAGGATCTTCAAGCGCTGCCCGTGCCCCGAGGAGGCATGGAAGGCCTGCCCGCACCAGTGGGTAGTCCGCTACCGGACCGCCGGCGGCCGGTCCAGCCGCCAGCACGAGCAGTCCTTCGGCACCGACCTGCGCGAGGCCGAGGACTTCGCCCTCAAGGTGGAACATGACAAGCGCGCCCACGTCTTCGTCGACCCCAAGGCCGGGCAGGCGCTGTTCCGCGTAGAGGCCGCTACCTGGCTGGACCACCACCTCGGCGCGGACAGCAGCATCGCGACCTACTGGTCGGTGCTGCGCGCCCACATCGACCCGGCGATCGGCGGCAAGCCGATTGGGGCCATCCGCCGCGAGGACATCAAGGCCCTCATCGCCACCATGCACCGCAAGGGCCTGTCGGCCAGCCGGATCGGGTGCGCCCACCTGGTTATCAGCGCCGTGCTCGCCGAGGCGGTCCGCGACAAGAAGCTCCCCGAGTCACCCTGCAGTAGCATCCAACTGCCCGGCGTCGTCACCGCCGCCGACTTCGTTGGTCCAGTTCCTGGTCCGCGACCGAGTACGAACGGGCCGCATGACCATCAACGGTCGGCCGCGAAGCCGCAGGTCAAAGGCCATGACGAGGATATGGAACCCTACAAGCCCCTCGGTCGAGTATTCGAGCGGCACAGGCTGCTGAGGTGAGGGAACAAGCCCACAGCCCAGCGTGTTGTCAACTTTGCGTAGCAACTAAACGACTAGCTTGGTAGCGTTTAACCATGGCTGACAGGAGTCTCGCCCCTGCAATCCGCAGCAAGGTCACCAGCTCACATGACCGTTTCTGGCGTCCCAGCGACTTCGACGGTCCTCCCACTGCGGTAGCGAAGACGCTCTCACGGCTGGCTGGCACCGGCGACCTCCGGCGTGTCCGCCGAGGGCTCTACTGGCGCGGAACGCCAACTCTGCTTGGCATGTCACCACCGCCAGCTACCCGCCTGGCCGCCGAAGTAGCCGGCCGTCCTGGCATCGGCCCAGCGGGCCTGAGCGCCGCTCTTGAGCTGGGCCTGGCGACGCAAGTCCCGCGGTACGACATGCTGGCGGTGCCGGGGCGGGTTCCCCGGAATCCCGGTGCCGTCCGGCTGGTCAGCCGGGCGGCCTGCACCAGGCGCCGCAGCGAGCGGCTCCGTCCCGCTGAGGTGGCGCTGCTGGAAGTGCTCCGAGACTGGCCCGGACTGGTCGAGCTTCCCGCAGGTGATGCCGCGGACCACGTCGCGGCCCTAGTTGACGCAAGCGCCATCCGCGTCGACAAGCTCGTGCGCGCGGCTGGGACTGAGCCAGCCCGCGTGCGCGACCGTCTGCGCCGGCTCCTAGTAGACGTGGGCCGTCCAGACGCGGCCGTGGCTGTGCCGCCCGCACGCAGCAGGCCCATCCACCGGAATCTGGCCACTGCGGGCTGACATGCCTGCCTTCCGCGACCTCGGCGAGTTCGGGCCCACGATTGGCGCCGCCGCAGAACAGCTCGGGATAAGCCCAACGGCCATTGAAAAGGACTACTGGGTCACCCAGGTGCTCCGGGCCTTGGCGCAGAACTTCAGCAACGACTTCGTCTTCAAGGGCGGGACGAGCCTGTCGAAGGGCTACGGCATCCTGGAGCGCTTCTCAGACGACCTGGACATCCTCATCCTGCCAGGTGACCGTGGAAAGACTGCCACCGACAGGCTGATGAAGTCGATCGGGGAGGCTGCGGCGAACACAACCGGCGGGCAGGCCGAGCGACACGGCGGGGCGGGGACCGGAGGGCAAC
>DPMS01000382.1 GCA_003541285.1 Actinomycetota bacterium | reverse complement strand
GATGTACCGCCAGATCGCTGATGATCTGCGCGCCAAGATCGACGCTGGCGACCTGCCCCCGGGGGTGCAACTGCCGACCGAGATCGAGCTTATGGAGCAGTACAGCGCCTCGCGGAACACCGTCCGTGATGCGATCAAGCTGCTCATCAGCCGGAGCCTGGTGGAAACCCGGGCGGGCCAGGGGACATTCGTGATCGAGCGGATCAACCCCTATGTCACGACCCTGACCGGCGACCCCGCCTCCGGGGGCGGGGACGAGATCGTCTACATCGCCGAGGTCACCGCCTCGAACAGAAAGTCAGAGATCAGCGAGCCCCGGGTGGAACTCCAGCGGGCGAGCCGGGTGGTGGCCAGCAACCTCCGCATCGAGGAGGGCGCCCAGGTGATCAGCCGGCACCAGGAGCGGTTCATCGACGGCCTGCCCTGGTCGCTGCAGACCTCGTTCTACCCGATGACCCTGGTACAGCAGGGTGCGACCCGACTCCTTGAGGCGAGAAGCATCGAGGGAGGGGCCGTCGCCTACCTGGCCCAGACGTTCGGCATCCAGCAGGCGGGCTACCGGGACACGATCGCGGTGCGCGCGCCCGATGAGAACGAGGCCAGGTTCTTCAAGATCTCCACTGACGGAAGGGTCTCGGTGTTCGAGATCTTCCGCGTGGGCTTCGACAAGAAGGGCAACCGGCTCCGCCTGACGATCACGGTGTACCCCTCGGACCGTAATCGCCTGCGCATCGACGTCGGCGCTGTGCCACGCCGCGGCAGCCAGATCGCCGGGCGAGGTGACACGACGGGGGATGCCCCTGAGGACAGCACCCCAGGACCAGGCAGCTGAGACACTGGCCCAGCCAGCGCGGCACACCACTGGTCGCGCCCATCCCCACCTAACCCATCACCCCCTGCGCTCACATCGGCAGCCGCCGACGCAGGGATCTGCCAATTGCGGAGTCATGACCGAGACCTTTCAGATCCGCCCAGCGGTGGCGGACGACATGAGAACGATCATCGGCCTCATCGATGATGCGCGCGCCTGGTTGCCAGCCAAGGGCACGGACCAGTGGGCCAAGCCCTGGCCCAGCCCCGCAGCCCGCGACGCGCGGGTGCTTCGTGATCTGAACGCTGCCCGGACGTGGCTGGTGGAGGATGATGATCACATCCCGGCCGCGACCGTCACCTGCAGCCCGGAAGGGAACCGGCGGCTGTGGACCCCGGCGGAACAGGTGGAAAGAGCCGTGTATGTCGCACGGCTTGTCGTCAGCCGCAGCCACGCGGGCCAGAGAATCGGCGAGGCGCTAGTCGACTGGGCAGGAGCACGTGCTGTGCGTGACTGGCGCGCCAAATGGATCAGGATTGACGTATGGACAACCAACGAGGCGCTGCATAACTACTACGAGAAGCGAGGCTTCCAGCGGTACGGGACCTGTCAGCTGAATGAGGGCGAGTACTACCCGTCAGCTGCCCTTTTCCAGAAACCCACCGCTGAGATCGACCAGGAATCGGCGTCCAGATTCGTGGAAGCCCCCGCCCGTTTACCTGTCACGGCGCCCGGCCAGGTCCCGCCAGCTCCGGCCAGCCGGGAAAGACCGGAAAAGAATGTGATTGCCATCTCATGGGATACTTGGTGACGATCGGGTAAGGGCAGCGCCACTGACGAAGTGCTCGCCGCACCCGCCCGGTGCACGGCCAAGGGTTCCGTGCGCGACAACGGTCGGAGAACGAGGAGCTGAGATGGCGAAGCGTCACGGTCGCCCGTCCGCCGGGTACCGCTACGAGCATTACGACCCACAGCTGTAACCAGACTCCACTGGACCAGGCGCCGGGCCGGTAACCAGGCGCCGCCGGGACGGCCCTGGGCGGGCATCGCCGCCCCTCGGCGCCCGCTTTCCCCGAACCGCCCGCCACGGCGCGTCGCACCGGGCCGTAGCGGGTAGCTTCGGGGAAGTAATGGCGAGTGTGGGCTGGACGCGTACTGACGCCGCGGGCAAATACGAGGCCTGGGCGTTGCGCCAGACTTGCCAGGTGCGCTGCCGGTGAGTGCCGCCATCCCGGCTGATCCCGCCCCGCCCCAGGCACGCAGGAGCTGGCGGCAGCGGCTGTCCCTGCGAGCCGCGGATTTCGTGGCGCTGCTGGTAGTGGCGGCGGTCGCTATCGCGGTGGCGATCCGGGTCACTCCGGTGCAGACGGTCAGTGTCGCCGGCCAGGTCGTGACCGTCGGCGCGACAGCGCCGAGCTGGAGTCTGGCCGGCCCGGGAGAGATCGACCTGTTCGGGCAGAGCCTGCCCACCACCGTGCAGTTTCCCGGGCCGGTACGGCCTCGCCTCGCGCTGGCACAGATCACGATCAACAGCCAGCTGACAGACTTTGTGCGGGGCTCGAAACCGGCCAGTGCCGAACGTGCCCTCGGCAACCGCCTGGCCGACGGGTGGATCCACTACTTCGCCTGGGAGACGGCGCTGGCAGGCCTGGGCGCGCTGCTCCTGCTGGGCGCGGTCGCCGGCTGGCGCCGGCTGCCGCGCCGCACGACCCTCAAGCTGCTCGCCGCCGGGCTCGTGGTGACCGAGGTGATCAACGTCGGGGCGATCATGATCACCGCGGACCGGGCGCCAGCCCTCCTGCGTCAGGTGCGATCACTGAACCAGCTGGTGGGCAACGCGCAACCGCCGCAGTTCCACGCCAGGGGGCGGCCGCTGCCGGGCATCCAGGTCGTGGTCATCGGGGATTCCACCGCTGCCGGGGCGGGACTGCCCCCGGCCGCCGGGTCCTCGCGGCTGAGCCGCCTCTGCGGCCGCAGTTCCGACTCCTATGCGCAGGACCTGGCGGCCGCGAACGGCTGGCGGGTACTGAACCTCGCGTGCAGCAGCGCCACCATCGCGCACGGCCTGCTCGGCCCGCAGGAGCGGTACGGCAAGACCATCCCTGCGCAGCTCGCCTCGCTCCAGCGGGCCAGGAACGCGTCCGTGGTCATCGTCAACATCGG
>DPMS01000747.1 GCA_003541285.1 Actinomycetota bacterium | reverse complement strand
GTAGACCATCTTGTTGACGAGCACCTTGTCGCCGATGTCGAGCGTGTTCTCCATCGATGAGGACGCGATGAAGAACGCCTGGATCACGAATGTCTTGATGAGCAGCGCGAGCACGAGCGCGAACGCCAGCAGGATCGGCAACTCGACCCACCACGACCTGCCCTTGCTTTTCCCATGCCGTGCCCGCCTGCCGGGGCCGGGCCCCTGGGGCCTGCCCGCCCGGGGCTCTCCGGGTGCCATCGGGGCCTGGGCGTGACCCCCCCTGCCGCCGGCCGGCCGTGCGTCACCGCCGGCCGCAGCCTGATCGCCCATGGATGAGCCGGTGCCGCCACTTGCCAAACCTGGGCCGACCTCGTAGGGAGGTCCGCCCAGGCGACTGACCCCGTCTGACTCGGCACGTTGGTCGTCGCGCGTACCCCGCTCATCGTTCATTGCCTTGAGCCTAGCGCCGAGCACGCAACGCGGTAACGCGGACACGGCCCGGTACAGCGCCGCGACCGCTCGATTCCGGGCCAGCAGGCGCTCCGGCAGCGGGCCCCCCAGCAGCACCTGGCCTGAGCCCCGGCTGCGAGAAGGTGGCGGGAATGGGCAGGGAACGCAGCTGAGACGGCGGCCAGATGACCGCGAACGCACGGCCCACGACTGCACTTTCCGGGATGGTCCCCTCCCCCGGGTCGTCGGTGTGATCGCGGGAATCGGCCGAATCCCTGCGATGGTCGCCCATTACCCACAACCGGCCGGGCGGTACGGTCACACTGAACCTCTCGCCAGAGGACCGCTCGCCCGGGTAGAGGTAGGCGCCCTCCTGCAGTGGCACCCCATTGACGGTGATCCGCCCCTGCGGGTCACAGCAGGCGACATGATCCCCGGGAAGCCCGATGACCCGCTTGATGTAATCGGTGCCGTTACTCGCCAGGCCGGCCGCCGTCAGCACGTCGTGGTACCAGCGCAGGAGCGGGCTGGCCGATGCCGCCGGGGGCGGCCCCCAGGAACCGGTCCCGCTGAACACCACGATGTCCCCGCGCTGGACCCCCCGGATGCGGTACACGAGCTTGTTGACCAGCACCCGGTCGCCAGGACGGATCGTCTGCTCCATCGACCCGGATGGGACCAGGTACGCCTGTGCGACGAATGCCTTTGTCAGGACGGT
Source organism: Actinomycetota bacterium (assembly GCA_003541285.1). Lineage (GTDB taxonomy): Bacteria > Actinomycetota > Actinomycetes > Streptosporangiales > Streptosporangiaceae > UBA9676. The sequence continues at coordinate 6,121 of DPMS01000747.1, read as the reverse complement.
GAACAGCACCGCAAGGCCCACCAGCAGCAGCAGGTCATGGGCGAATCCACCCGGCCAACGGCGGCCGGGCCAGTGACGCGCAGCTGGCCGGCCCCGCCCGGGCGCCCTGGCAGCGGGCCCGGCCTCCGCGGCAGCGGGCCCGGATTCCCCGGACTCTGCCGCAGCCAGGTCCCCCGCCCCGGTGCCGGACATCGGTGACAGCAGTTGCGGTCAGGGGAGGGGTTAGCGCGCTGTGGTCTGGCGCCGCTCCCTGATCCGGGCGGCTTTCCCGCGCAGCGAGCGAAGGTAGTACAGCTTGGCCCGGCGCACCCGGCCCCGGGTGACCACCTCGATCTTGTCCAGCGAGGGACTGTGCACCGGGAAGGTGCGTTCCACACCCACGCCGTAACTGATCTTGCGGACTGTGAAGGTCTCCCGGGCTCCGCCGCCCTGGCGCCGGATGACCACGCCCTGGAAGACCTGGATCCTGGACCGGCTGCCCTCCACCACCCGGACGTGCACCTTGAGTGTGTCTCCCGGCCGGAACTCCGGGATGTCGGAGCGGATCTGGGCCTGCTCCAGGTCGGCTATCGCGGTGTGCATGGCTGGCGTTCCTCGGTTTGATCCTCACGCACACGGGCGGGCATGAGGCGTTCGGTCGGTGCGGTCTGTGGTGATCCTGAAGCCCTGGTCCTGCGGCGCCAGGAGACGCTCCCACTCGGTGGGCTCGCAAGGGACGGCTTTCAGTGTGCCATATCTTCGCCCCGAAGCGGAAAGCCAGCCCGGGACAGCACCTCCCGATCGCGGGCATCCAGGGCGTCAGCGGCGATCTTTGCGACCAGGTCGGGGCGGTATGCGGCGGTCCGCCGCAAGGCTTCGTCACGTTGCCATCTGGCAATAGCCGCGTGATCACCCGACAGCAGCACGCCTGGCACTTCCCGGCCACGCCATACCCGCGGCCTGGTGTAGACCGGGCCTTCCAGCAGGCCGGCCATCGGCCCCGCTCCGCCGCCAAACGAGTCGTCGGCGGCTGAGGCCACGTTCCCGAGCACGCCGGGCAGCAGCCGGCCGATCGCGTCGATCATGACAAGCGCGGCGGGCTCACCCCCGGACAGCACATAGTCACCGACGCTGACCTCGTCGACCACCATCGAGGTCCGGGCATCCTCGATGACGCGGGCGTCGATCCCCTCATAGCGTCCGCAGGCGAACACGAGATGGTCGCAGGCCGCGTACGTGGCTGCCATCTCCTGCCGGAACGGGATGCCAGACGGCGTGGGCACGACCAGCCGGGCTCCCGGCAATGCCGTGCTGGTCACCGCATGGAGCGCCTCACCCCACGGCGCGGGGGTCATGACCATGCCAGGGCCGCCGCCGAAGGGCGCGTCGTCCACGGTGCGATGGGTGTCGTGCGCCCAGGTGCGCAGGTCGTGCACCGCGAACTCGACGATGCCCCGCCCGGCGGCCTTACCCAGCAGCGAGACATGGAGCGGGCGGAAGTACTCCGGGAAGATCGTGATGATGTCGATCCGCACGGGTCCTCACCCCCGGTCGCGCCCAGGGCGGGTGGAGCCGCCGGCCGCGGCCGTGCCCGGGCCGCCGGACAGGTCCAGCAGCCCCGGCGGCGGGTCGATCACCAGCCGGCCCGCGGCCACATCCACCTCCGCCACGATCGCCGCCACGAACGGGATCAGCACCTCACCGTGCTGCTGTGAACCGGCGGCCGGCTCGATGACCAGCAGGTCCTGACCGTGATGACGGACATCGGTGACAGCTCCGACCTCGCTCCCGGCGGTGGTGACCACCGTGAGGCCGACCAGTTGCTGGTCATGGAACTCGTCGGGGTCCTCCGGGACCGCGAACTGGGAGGCGTCGACCGTCAGCCAGACGCCGCGCAGGGACTCGGCCTGCGTCCGGTCGGCGATCTCGGCGAAACTGACCAGCAGCCGCCTGGAATGCCACCGGGACGAGACGACGGTCAGCGGCCCCGCAGCCGCGGGATCGGTGCCGAGCACCGAGCCCGCGGCAAATCGCTGGCCGGGGTCGTCGGTCCGGACCTCGACCGCCACCTCACCACGGATTCCGTGCGGCCGGAGCACCCGGCCGACGTCCAGTTGACTGCTCAGCTACCGGACCTCGTCCACGTCTAGGAGATCGATCCGGACATAGCGGCCACCCGACAGCGACCCGATGACCGTCCGCAATGCGCGTGCGGTCCGCCCACCACGGCCGATGACCTTACCGAGATCCTCCGGGTGCACACGCACTTCCAGGACCTTGCCCCGGCGCAGGCCGTGACTGTCTACCCGGACATCTTCGGGGTGATCCACGATGCCCTTCACCAGGTGCTCAAGAGCCTCCTCGAGCACCTCAGGCCTCGCTGTCCTGCTCCGCGCTAGCGTCGGTCCCCGCGGGCTCGGCGGCCGGTGCGGCCTCCTCAGCACCAGCGACCGGCGCATCCCCGGCAGTCGCTGCCTCTGCGGCGCCCGCGGCCGGCGCATCCTTGGCCGCCTTGCTGCCGCTGCCCCGCTTACCGTCGGCCTTCGCCGACTTCCCCGGCGCGGCCTTGGCATCCGCCGACTTCGCGGAGTCTGCCGTGGCGGCGGATGCGGCAGGCTTACGGGCGCGGCCCTTGTCCGCCTTGGCCTCCGCAGCCTTCAGCGTCTCCGCCAGGGCCGCGGCGAAGGCTTCCTTCTTGTCCGCCTTGGCCTCCGCCGTCTTCAGCGTGCCCTCGGTCCCGGGCAGGCCCTTGAACTTCTGCCAGTCACCGGTGATCTCCAGGATCCGCCTGACCGGGTCCGTAGGCTGAGCACCCACCGACAGCCAGTGCTGTGCCCGTTCCGAATTGACCTCGATGAACGAGGGCTCAGCCTTCGGGTGGTACTTGCCGATCTCCTCGATCGCCCGGCCGTCCCGCTTGGTGCGGGCATCGGCGACGATGATCCGGTAGAACGGCGCACGGATCTTCCCCATGCGCTTGAGCTTGATCTTGACAGCCACGGCTGCGGTCTTCTCCCATGAAAGCTCGGCTGCGGGCTGCGAACACGCCAGGTGAGGACCGGCGGCGTGGCCCGGACGGACCCAGGCCGACGAGCGAGAGAGGGCGTCGCCGACCAAGGGACGGTAGTAACTCAGCCATTGTGCCAGAGACTCCGGCCTGGAACGTAATCGTCGCCGCCCCTCGTCAGTTCCCAGCGGCCCATCCTGCGAGCCGACATTTCACGGCTCCGGGACTCACATACCAGGACGAACTGGACATGATCATGGGCCGCGGGCGTGAAACGTCGGCCCGGCTCCCGGGGAAACGGGACATATGCGGAGATTTTGCTGAATGGGGCGGGAAGGAGTGGCGGAGTGCCGGGTCGGCGGAGTGCGGGGATGAGTAGCGGAGTGCCGGGCCGGCGGAGCAGACCGACGGGACGGGCCACGCCCGGGACGGGCCACGCCCGGGACGGGCCACGCCCGGGACCGGCCGCCCCGGGACCGGCCGCCCCGGGACGGGCCGGCGGGGTTTCTGGCGGAGCGGGCCGGATCAGCGGTCGTCGCGCTTGGTGCGGCGGAAGAGGCCGAACCCGGCCGGCAGGTCGGTGGGCGATGGCCCGGTCCCCGGCTTGCTCTCGTCGAGCTTCTTCCGGAACGCCGGGTCCTGGGACAGCGCCTCCAGGCTGGCGGCGAGGTCATCCGCGCCATCTGGCCCGCCGAACCCGGCCGGCAGGCCGCCCTTGGCGCCACCCAGGCCAGCGGGCAGGGCCGGACCGCCGGCGCCACCGTGGGCTCCCGCACCGTGCGGACCGGCGCCACCGTGGGCACCCGCACCGTGCGGACCGGCGCCACCGTGGGCTCCCGCACCGTGCGGACCGGCGCCACCGTGAGAGCCAGCACCACTGTGCGGACCGGCACCACCAGCACCTGCGCCGCCGGGCACCCGGCCAGGAGCGCCGCCCGGCCGGCCGCCCTTGGGCTTCTTCTTCGACGACGCCTTGCGGCCCTTGGCGCTCTTGCCCATCGCGCGCCGCATCCCGGGGATCGGCGGCATGCCGGGAAGCCCGCCGCCACCCATCATCTGGCGCATCATCTTCTGGCCTTCGAGGAACCGCACGACCAGGTTGTTGACCTCACCCACGCTGACGCCGGCGCCGCGGGCGATGCGTGCCCGCCGCGATCCGTTGAGAATCTTGGGGTTTCGCCTTTCGGCCGGGGTCATCGAGTTCACGATCGCCGCCGCGCGGTCCAGATCCTTGTCGCTGACCTGGCTCAGCAGTTCCCGGTTCTGCGCCGCGCCGGGCAGCATGCCCAGCAGGTTCCCGATCGGTCCCAGCTTGCGGACCATGGCGAGCTGCTCGACGAAATCCTCCAGGGTGAACCCTTCCCCGGAGGCGAGCTTGCCGGCCATGGCTGCGGCCTGATCCTCGTCGAACGCCCGCTCTGCCTGCTCGATCAGGGTCAGCATGTCGCCCATGTCGAGGATGCGCGAGGCCATCCGCTCGGGGTGGAAGAGGTCGAAGTCCTCGAGTTTCTCGCCGGTGGAGGCGAACATGACGGGCCGCCCGGTGAGCTGGGCGATCGACAGCGCCGCGCCACCGCGGGCATCGCCGTCCAGCTTGGTCAGCACGACACCGTCGTAGCCGACACCGTCGAGGAATGCCTGGGCGGTGACCACCGCGTCCTGGCCGATCATGGCATCCACCACGAACAGGATCTCGTCCGGGTCGATGGCGTCCCTGATCGCGGCGGCCTGGCCCATCATCTCCTCGTCGATGCCCAGCCGCCCGGCGGTGTCCACAATGACGATGTTGTGCAGGCGGTGCCGCGCTTCCTCGACCGACTGGCGGGCCACGGCGACCGGATCCCCGATGCCGTTGCCCGGCTGCGGTGCGAAGACCGGCACCGATGCCCGCTCGCCGAGCACCTGCAGCTGCTGCACCGCGTTGGGCCGCTGCAGGTCGGCCGCGACCAGCAGCGGGGTGTTCCCCTGCGCACGCAGCCAGCGCGCGAGCTTGGCGGCGAGCGTGGTCTTGCCTGAGCCCTGCAACCCGGCCAGCATGATGACGGTCGGCGGATTTTTGGCAAAACGCAGCCGCCGGGCCTCACCACCAAGGATCGCGACGAGTTCTTCGTGGACGATCTTGATGACCTGCTGGGTGGGATTGAGCGCCGCGGACACCTCGGCCGACGAGGCGCGCTCTTTCACCCGCGCGATGAACGCCCTGGCCACCGGGAGGGCGACGTCCGCCTCCAGCAAGGCGATGCGGATCTCGCGGCAGGTCGCTTCGATGTCGGCAGCCGAGAGCCGGCCTTTGCCCCGCAGCGAGGAGAAGACCTGTGTCAGCCGGTCAGAGAGTGTCTCGAACACGCGTCCCAGGTTATCCGCTACGGGCCGGCGCCGGGATCACCCGGCGAGCGAGCCGAGCACGGCAGCCGCGATCCTGCCCCGGGTTCCAGCGTCCTTGACCGGTGCCCCGCCGGCGTCCACGACGTAGAAGACGTCGACCGCCTCGGCTCCCAGCGTTTCCACCCGTGCCGCCCGCACGTCCAGGCCGCACTCTCCCAGTGCCCGGCCGATCCGCCACAGCAGCCCGGGGGCGTCGTGCGCCCGCACCTCCACCACGGTCGCGGTGCGCGAGGCGTCATCCACCAGCGTGACCTTCGGGGGCGCCACCGGAACCGTGGGCCGGGCCGCCACCAGGTCCCTGCGGCCGAGCCGCTGTGCCACATCAAGCTGCCCGGTCAGCACCCGGCGCAGGTCTGCGGTCACCAGGGTCGCGTCGGGCGGATCGCCAAACTGGTGCGCCACGGTGAAGGCCGTGACCGCCATCGCACCGCACGAAGTGGCGTTCACCGAGCGCACCGTCAGCCGGTGCGAGGCGAGCACCGCTGCCGCCTGCCACAGCAGGCCGGGACGGTCGGGGGCGACCACGGTCACCTCCGATCCGCGCACCAGGACCGCGGGCTCGCCGTCAGCGGCGAGCTTGATCTGCTCGGGGCGCAGCGGCAGCGGCTCAGGGGGCGGCTCGCCGCCCAGCACCCCGCTGACGCGCCGCACCAGGTCAGCGATCAGGCCTGCCTTCCAGTCGTTCCAGGCGGCAGGGCCGGTGGCCTGGGCATCGGCGATCGTCAGCGCGTGCAGCAGTTCCAGCAGCGG
>DPMS01000745.1 GCA_003541285.1 Actinomycetota bacterium | reverse complement strand
GCAGCAGCAGCACCACCACCACCAGCCAGCGGCCCCTGTCCTTGCGGTTGCGCCGCGCGGCCATCAGCACCCGCCGCCGCTGCCCACCAGCAGGCATCGCACCCACCTCCAGCACCGGGGTCCCGCACGCCACCGAACGAAGCCAGTCGAGACGGGCAGCATCGTCCGAGCAGCATAGGACGCAGAAGTACCAACTGGCCAGACTCGTGCTTCAAATATGCGATGGGCCCGCCACACATCGTGCCAGCCTCGCGAAGCGCTGAGGTCGCTGTGTTCCGCCCGGCGCTGGATCTGCTCGGCGTGCCGACCCGGTTCCTGGCCTAGGGCCTTAGCACGTGCCTCCGCATGCGAGGTCACTGGCCACGCCGCCGATTGCTGCCCGGACGTTGGCCTGCCGGGGTGCAGCCCGGTGTCGGCCCGCCCGGCGCACCGCAGGTGCTGAATCGGTGCTGACACCAGGCCTCGTCACTCGCCGTCTACCTGCGGAAACTGCTCGTGACTCCGCAGACTTGCCACATCAGGTGAGTGCTGGCGCAGCTGGCCAGGTGACCTCGAAGTCCCGGGGAACCGGGGTAAACTGTTCCAGTATCTGGAAGTCGGCCCCGAACACAGGATCTTTGTGTCCGCGGTCAGCCGGGCCTACTGGCGCCGGGCACACGTGGTGGGCGATGGTGTCGTGATGGCCGGGAGTCTGCTCGTCAGTTCGCGGGCAGCTGCGATCCGGCCCTGGAATGCGTTTTGGTGCTGGCTGACGGCCCGGTGGTCGCCGTGAGCCACTTGCGGCAGCCCTTACGAGTTCAGCGAATCTGGCGTGGCGTCGCTGGCGCTGCGGCCGTCCATCGGCGGCACACGTCCGACGCTGGGCCAGGCGGATGTGAGGGAAGACTGGTGAGCCGGATCAGCCCGGCACCGCGCCCGTCCGCCCCTGCTGCTGTGCCCGCCCGGGACAGGCGCTCCGGGAGGGGCGCCTGGCCTGTCGTGCGCCGGTTCTGGCGGGTGGTTTCCCGGGGACCGTATCTGTCCGGGGCGGGCATCTTGCTGGAACCAGCTGGCCCAGTGCCGGGCGCGGTTCCGGGTGCGCGGCTGGCTGGGCTGCTGCTGGCGGTGGCGGTCACCGGGCTGGCCGCGGCGCAGTTCGCGGCGGGCCTGCCGGTCACGACACTGGCGTGGCTGGCGATCGCCCCGCTGCTGGCCTCCCTGATGCTGTCTCCGCCGCTCACCGGGCTGCTGGCCGGCTGGACGGTGCTGCTGGGGCTGGGGCTGGCCCTCAGCGGGGCCAGCCCGGGACGGCTGGTTTCCCGGCTGACCGTGCTGGTGCTGCTGGCCGGGTTCGCGGTGGCCAACTCGGTGCTGCGCAGCGCGGCACAGCGGCGGCTCGGCCAGGCCCGTGCCGTGGCCCGGGTCGCGCAAAGCGCGCTGCTGCGCGAGGTTCCCCAAGCGGTGGCCACAGCCCGGCTGGCGTCGCGCTACCTGTCGGCCTCCTCGGAGGCCCGGGTGGGCGGGGATGTGCTCGAGGTGGTCGCCGATGGCCCTCACCTGCGGTGGCTGGTCGGCGACACCCGGGGCAAGGGGCTGCCCGCGGTCCGGCTGGCCAGCACCGCCGCGACCAGCTTCCGGGATGCCTGCGCGCAGCCGGGCTTGTCGCTGGCGGAAGTCGCCCGGGCAGTCGATCTGTCAGTGACACGGGCGGCCGGCGAGGAAGACTTCATGACCGCGGTGTTCGCCGAGCTTGACCCGCGCGGCTGGGTCCAGCTCGTGGTCTGCGGGCACCCCCCGCCGCTGCGGCTGACCGCCCGCGGGGAACTCGGGCCGCTTGCCCCGGCGGTGTTCGCGACACCGCTGGGCCTGCACCCAGACCCGCACCTGTCGACCTTCTCGGTCCGCACCGGAGACCGGCTGCTGTTCTACACCGACGGGCTGCTGGAGGCCCGCGACCGGGCCGGCCGGTTCTTCCGCCTCGACGAGCAGATCGAGACTCTGCGCCAGCCCAGCCCGCAGGCAGCCGTGGACGGCCTGCTGGACCGGCTGCGCGCGCACACCCGCCACCGGCTCGACGATGACATCGCCGTGCTGCTGGTCGAACTCGCCTTGACCAATCCCGATCCCGGGCCAGGCGGTGCGGGCCATGCTCCTCTCACCCGGACGGTCCCACGGGATCTCGATGACCAGCTGACGGCCACCGTGCGGGCACATCGAGCCTGAGCCGCGCTGGCGGCGCAAGCCCAGGTCGGCGCATCCGCAGGGCCGGCATCGCGCACCCTGGAACTCGCCGCATCCCCCGCCTTCGCGGAGACGCGAGGCGTTCCTGGCACCGGCTGGCTCCCGCCCGTCGGCCCGCCGAGCGGCAACGGGCAACGTCGGCCTTCGGGTGGGCTGCTGCAAGTCCTTAGGCTCGTTCCAGGCCGCCGTTCACCGCCGTGCGCACGTCTTCGTGCCGAAGGGCGTTGTTCACCGGGAGAGCAATCCCGGTGGCACTTACAGCGAAGTGATCGTGGTCCGGGCCGGGACCGCCCCCCACCATCAACCTCGAGGGCCCCGCGGCCTGACGACATCGGCGCAAGCCACGGCAGTCGCCGGGACGCGGCCAGAACTGCTGCGGCCCGCTCACCGCCGGGCCAGCCGGTGCCATCAGCATCCGCACCACCCACGGCGTGGTCACCGTGCCCACCTAGGCCACCGCTCAGCTCCGCCCCATCGCACAGTGCCCGCAGGCGGTGAGGTGACTATCAAGCCTGCCCGGGCCACCGTTGCGGACGGCAGCCGCCGGCAGTCGGAGGGGCAACCACCTGTATCCATCAAGCAGAGCAGCGACGACCACCGCGATCAGGACCTGACCATCGGCTGCCGCGGACCGGGCAAACCCCTTTGCTGGGCCGGTGCTTGACCCCCTGGCAGTGGTTCCCGGTGCCGCAACTGATCGCCCACGCCGCTGCTTTGTGGATCTCCGCCGCGGTCTACACGGCCGCCGTCACCGCCGACGTCGTTCTCGTCAGCTCCAGAACTCCCAGCAGCGCTATCACCGGCATCTTCTTGCTCATCACGTTCGTCGGCGGCGGGCTGCAGGCACTGTTCACCCTCTGGGTCGCCGCGACCGGGGAGACCGGCCCGGTCCGGCTGGCGATAAAGCGCCGGCGTGCGGCGCGAGCCAGGCGTTTCTCCAGACGGCGGGGCACTGCCCACCCGGGCCGGGTCAGATCTGCCGTCGCGATCCTCGCGACGGCGAGCCTCGCCGGCGGCGTGCTCTGCCTGAGGTATGCCAACAACTTCGCTGCCCACCACCGGACCACCACCGGCACAGTGACAGCTGTCCAGGAGTACCAGTCCTACTGCGGCGAAGACTGCGGCTCGGTCGCCAACTACCGCATCACCGTCCGGTACCGGCCCGCCGGCAGCAAGCCCGTGACATTCGTGTCAAATGGTTTTGACCACCCCATGGCGATCGGGACGCGCCTTCCTGTTTACTACGTTTCCGCTCCCGGCAATGGCTACGCAAGCCTTGACCCTCCGTCAGACAAGCAGGGTGACGGCATCTTCTGGATCGTCGTGGGCTCGCTGCTATTTCTCCTCCTGAGCCTCGAAGTAATCATCGCCCTGGCTACCGGGGGGACGGCGGTGGCACCGATGCCGCAGATGGTGCGCCCGGCTTCCGCTAGCCGGCGCTTCCTTCCGCCAGCACAGCTGCCACCAGATCCCGCAGCGGGCCGGTGAGGTCCGCCTCGCCGACGATGACCACATGGTCATCCACCCGGAGGTGGTACACGGTGCCGCCCGGGGCCGACCGGTAGGGCGGGGGGAAAGCCGGTGCCCGGCCGACAAGGTTTTCCCAGCGCCAGGCATCGCTGCGGCCGGTGGTGTCGAGCATCCGCCGGCGCATGCCGGTGGCCGCGATCTGGGTGACTACGAGCAGCACCTGGCAAGTGTGTCACCCTGCCGGGGCATCCGCACCCCGCCCGGATCGTTTCCACCTGCCGCGGCCGGCTCTGCGCAAACGGCCGCCAGCCGCCTATTCGCTGCCTTCCCCGTGTGTCGCCCGGAGCTGCGCCACCCAGGCAGTGATCACAGCTCAAGGCCTCTTTTACACCTGGTAATTGTCGCAGCACGTGTTGTCAATTTGTGATCCGCGTCACACCGCTGGGGCGGCTGACCGACACAGCTTTTTCCTCAGAATCAAGCGAATCTCGCGTCTCGTTCTGGCAAGGTATCGCCGATGGCATCGGCGACCGAAATGTCCGCCGATCCCGGTCGCGTGAGCAACTGCGGGTGGCATGAAGGGTTGGCCCGCCATCGTGCGACGCGCTGCCCTGCCCCGCAGCGGTCCGCGTACCGGGCGTCCCGCCCGGGCGCGCCTGGCCGACGGAAGGACTGCCTTGTCAGAACACCGGAGGCGGAGTCCCGGCAGTAGGCGCTCGTCGCGCCGGCCCCGGTTCCTGCTCCCGATGACGGTAACAGCCGTCATGGCAATCACCGGGGTTACCGTTGCAGGCTACTTCGTACTACGCGCCACCCAGCCGGGGGCGGGAGCCGTCATCGCTGCCGTTCTGCCCAGCAGCCAGGCGATGGCCGTACTGGAACAGCAGCGCCAGCAGATGATCGTCATGGATGCCGCGGCCCACACCATGCACCTGGTGGGCGCACCCAAAGTCGCGGCGGTACCCGGCACCTCGAGCGGTGGATCGGCTGGGGCAGGCACGGTCAGCTTCCCGCCGCCTAACCCGGGCACTGCCCAGTCCATCGCGTACAACTTGATGTCGTCGTTCGGCTACGACCCCAAGACGCAGTTCGGCTGCCTGGACAACATCTGGACCAGGGAGAGCAACTGGCGGTACAACGCGCAGAACGCGAGCGGCGCGTACGGCATCCCGCAAGCCCTCCCCGGGTCGAAGATGGCATCGGTCGGCCCGGACTGGCAGACGAATCCGGCGACGCAGATCAAGTGGGGCCTCGGCTACATCCAGGGGAGATACGGCACCCCCTGTAACGCGTGGTCGTTCTGGGAAGCGAACGGCTGGTACTGACCGGCACTGGCAGGAAGTACCGGCGGATGCAAGCCGTACATCCATTAATTCGAATGCTTATGCCACTTATCTGGCTGGCCAGTATGTGATGTTCCTCATAGCGAGTTTATGACCATTCCCGGGACGCAGCGGGTCCGGGCATGGGCATGGTGGACCTTCGATAGCACCCGGCGTGTGTGATGGTTGCCCCGAGTAACGCGTCGCCCTGACCCGCGTCACATCCGCGCGCCTCTGCCACGGCCCGACTTCGTCATAGGCCGGCAGTGATCCTCCGGGTGGAAACCGAGCGCGCGGTCAGCGCGCCCGACCAAAGGTTCCTTGTGTCTGCGCTACGCAATCTGTATCGCAAACCGTCCAAACTCACTCTCGCGGCGGCCGCGGCAACATCGATCGCGTCCGTCGCGGTGGCTTCCGGGGTCGCTCTGGCGGCACCGGATGCCACGGCTGGCCAGGCGATGTCCGTGCTGCCGGCCGCCCGTTCGGTGACGTCGCAGCCGGCCGGCCAGGCCGGATTGGCAAATCCAGTCCGTCAACTGGAAGGCGACAAGGCCCTGCTTGCCGCGCTGGCCACGCGCAGGCTGGCCATTGCCGAACGCCGGGCCGTGGCCAGGCGCGCCGCCGCGCGCCGGGCCGCACAGCAGCGGGCGGCCGCCCGCCGTGCGGCGCAGCAGCAGGCCCAGCAGGCNNGCAGGCCCAGCAGGCCCAGCAGGCTCAGCAGGCTCAGCAGGCGACTGGGAGCACGGCGAACGCCTCGTCCGCCACGCCCACCGGGTCGCCCCAGCAGATCGCGCTGGCCATGCTGGGCTCCTTCGGGTGGCCGTCCAGTGAGTTCGGCTGCTTGCAGAGCCTGTGGAACGCCGAGAGTGGCTGGAACCGGTATGCGAGCAACCCGAGTTCGGGTGCCTACGGGATCCCGCAGGCGTTGCCGGGCTCGAAGATGGCAAGCGCCGGCCCGGACTGGCAGACGAACGCTGCTACGCAGATCCGCTGGGGGCTGGGCTACATCAAGCAGGTTTATGGCTCGCCCTGTTCCGCGTGGTCGCACGAGCAGAGTTCCGGCTGGTACTAACCGCTACGGCGGGACGCGGGGGGCGGCTACCCAGCTGGGGAGCCGCCCCCCGCGTTGCTGTCTGCTGGCCCCCGAGTCTTTGGGCTGGGCGCCCTCAGGCAAGGCCCGAAATTGGCAACTCGGTGTATCGCTAGCTATGCGAACGCCCCATTGTGACGCGAGTCACAGCCATTATGACGCATCTAAAGATGATGTCAAAATTACTAGATAAAGAGTAAAATCGAATCTAAGTTCGAGATAATAGGCCATGTATGTGACGTTGACCATAGGGTTTATATCCTAGTTTCGGGCAAAATAAATCTCCAATATTTGTCAGTCTGGGGGACTGAACAGCACCCCGCGTGTGTGGTGGTTGCCCCCGTAACGCGTCGCCCTGAACCGCGGCACATCCGCACGCCTCTGCCCTGGCTGGCGCCTCGCCGCCGGCCGGCAGTGCTCTCGGGGTGAAAGCCGAGCGTGCGAGCCGCACGCCGACCGAAGGTTCATTTTGTCCCCCCGCATCACAGCGACCTCATCCCTCAGGAACATCTACCGGAATCCCGCAAGACTCACTTTCGTGACCGTGGCAGCGGCCGTGGTGCTCTNNGCCCAGCCACCGGGCCGCACACTCCAGTGCGTGCTACTCATCACAACTGCACTGGTGGATCTGCCACGCCGAGCAGGTCCTGCGCAAGCACGGCACCCCGCAGTCGGCCCTCAGCACCCATGCTGCCTTCATCGTGGTCCAGCATGAATCAGGCGGTAACCCGCACGCCTACAACGGCTGGGACGCCAATGCCGCGGCGGGCACGCCGTCGGAAGGCATCGCCCAGGTGATAGGCCCGACGTTCAGTACCTATTCGCTGCCTGGTTACGGGAACATCTGGAACCCCGTCGACAACATGATCGCCGCGTTCCGTTATGCAATCTCCCGGTACGGCTCCATGAACAACATCCCCGGGGTGGTGGCGGTCCGCGGCGGCGGCTCCTACATCGGCTACTGACCCTGGCGCGGACAGGGAAGGCCCCGGCGGCGTGGGTGCTGCCGGGGCCCCGTGCGCAGAAGCGACTGTTGCGGGCACTGACCGGGCGCACGCCGCTAGGGGTGCGGGCTGAACGTGTGGAGCGCTTCGAGGAAGGCGGCATAGGCGGCCGGCCAGCGTGCTGACGGCGCGGTGATCAGCAGCTGGTAGGGCTGGAGGCCGGCCGAGGTCGCGAACGGTGAGACGACGTCAAGCCCAGCCATCGCGCCGGTGCCGGGCTGCCGGTAGCCAAACCGCCAGCCAACCGCCAGCGCTCCATGCAGGAGGAAGGGCCGGACGGCGATGCGGTGGTATCCGGGGTAGGACCCCAGGCTGAGCGCCGTGTGCGCCAGCAGCCGCGTCTCGCGCAGCAGCCCAGCATCGCCAGCCGGGGCAGGGGTCACGAGGATGGATTCCCCTGCTGCCGGGTCCTGCAGGTAGGTGGCCGTTCCCTGCTGGTGCGCCTGCCACCCGTCCGGGATGGCCATCGAGAAGCCGGTCGCAGCCCCGCCGGTCGCGGCGGATTCGCTGTACCAGCGATAACCCGTCGGGAGAGGGGTGCTGCCCGGGCCAGCGGCGCTGGTCCCGTTCCCGCCGGCTCCCGAAGCCGCGGGGGAACGGCTGGCCGCACCCATCACCCGCGACACGATCACACCGATGAGGAGCCCGGCGCAGACGATGGCAATAGCGCCGATCACCAGGGCCGGGCCGAGGTGCCGCTGCCGTGGCGGTGATCGTCGCGGGCTGGCCGGCCTGCTNNCCCGGCGGGCTGGCCGGCCCGAGGTAGGGGGGCTGATCGGGTGACCACGGCAGGTCGGCGGCCCCGGCTGCCAGGTTGTGCCAGCCATTTTCGGTCGCCGGGCCCTGGGGGAGCGGCATGCTCGGACCAGGCGGGAGGGACACGGCGGGGCTAGGCGGGAGCGAGGCAGTAGGGTTCGGCGGGAACGACGTGGGTGCGCCCGGTGGGAGTGGCATGCCTGCGCCCGGTGGGGGTGGCATGCCCGTGCCCGGCGGAAGCGGCGCGGTAGGGGGAGACACCGGCGGGCCCACGTCACCCGGGAAGCCGGTCGGCCAGGTGCTGGCCGTCGCATCGGCCAGATCGGGGTCGGGGGGAGAAGGCCGGGTGCCCATGCTCGTCGCGGCCCCCACACTGGCCGTGGCCATGGCGCCAGCTGAGGCCACGTCGCCAGCGGGGGCCATGGTCCCAGCGGACGTGCCAGCGCCAGCGGGCGTGCCAGCGCCAGCAGAGGCGCGGGCGCCAGCAGAGGGGCCGGTAGCGGCGATTGCGCTGGTGAGAAGCTGGACCGCATGGGCGGCATCGGGACGCTGTGCAGGATCCTTGTTCAGCAGGGCGCAGATCACTGTGCCCAATGGCCCAGCCGACCGGGGCGGAGGCGGGTCCGAGTGCACGATGCTCGCCAGGACCGCCATCGGGCTGCCCAGACCGTCGAATGGGCCGTGCCCTTCCACTGCCGCGTAGAGGGTCGCGCCCAGCGACCACAGGTCCGATGCCGGGCTGGCGGCTTGGCCGCGGATGCGTTCGGGCGCGCAGAACCCCGGCGTACCCATGACCATCCCGGCCTGGGTCAGCCCCGGATCCCCGTCCAGGGTGGCGATCCCGAAGTCGGTCAGCACTGCGCGGCCGTCACGGGTGATGAGCACGTTGGCTGGTTTCACGTCCCGGTGCACGATCCCCGCCGCGTGGGCACTGGCCAGTGCGCTGAGCAGCATCACCCCAGTCCCGGCCGCCTGCTGCGGCGGCAACGGCCCGTCTTCGGCGAGGACCTGCTCCAGCGAGCGGGCCGCCACCAGTTCCATCACGATCCAGGGACTGCCGCCGGCCTCGATCACGTCATGGACGGTGACGACACCGGGATGGTTGAGCTTCGCCGATACCCGGGCCTCCCGGAGGGTGCGTTCGCGCAGGATGTCCCGCTCGTGGGCGGTCATCATCTCGGGTAGTCGCACCTGCTTGACCGCAACCTCGCGGGTGAGCACGAGGTCCCTGGCGCGCCAGACCGTCCCCATGGCTCCTTGCCCGACCCGGTCCAGCAACCGGTAGCGCCCGGCAACGACGCATCCTGCCCCGGTGACTGCCTGCATGGCCCGGACCTTACACTGCGTAGGCGCCCGAAATCTTGTGAGAAGGGTGAGAGATCACCGAGTGTCGCCTCCACGCAGACCGGGCGGCGGCCTCCAAGCCCCGTCGTGACCATGATCGTGGCGGCCTTCATGCGGGTGGCGCACGTAATCCACCGCGATCATGGAATCCGGTGCGGGGGCGTACGACGGGCCCGGCGCTGCGGGGGGGTCAGCGGTGGCCGATGGTGAGGAGCGGGGGGCCTGCCGCCTCCGCGAAGAAGTCATTGCCCTTGTCGTCGACGATGATGAAGGCGGGGAAGTCGCGTACCTCGATCTTCCAGACAGCTTCCATGCCGAGTTCGGGGTACTCGATCACCTCGACCCTGGTGATGCAGTCCCGCGCCAGCCGCGCCGCCGCGCCGCCGACCGAGCCGAGGTAGAAGCCCCCGTGCTCGCGGCAGGCCTGCGTCACCGCGGGCGACCGGTTCCCCTTGGCGAGCATCACCAGCGATCCGCCGGCTGCCTGGAACTGCTCCACGTAGGAATCCATCCGCCCGGCGGTGGTGGGCCCGAACGACCCGGACGCATATCCTTCCGGCGTCTTGGCCGGCCCGGCGTAATACACCGGATGGTCGATCAGGTACTGCGGCATCGGCTCACCGGCCGCGAGGCGTTCGGCTATTTTCGCGTGTGCGATGTCGCGCGCGACCACCAGTGGCCCGGTGAGTGAGAGCCGGGTCGCGACCGGGTGCTTGGACAGTTCGGCCCTGATCTCGCTCATCGGGCGGGTCAGGTCGATCCGCACCACGTCCCCGCCCAGTTCGGTCTCGGACGGCTCGGGCAGGTACTGCGCGGGGTCGGTCTCCAGTTGCTCAAGGAACACCCCGTCAGCGGTGATCTTGGCGAGCGCCTGCCGGTCGGCGGAACAGGAGACCGCGATCGCGACCGGGCATGACGCGCCGTGCCGGGGCAGCCTGACCACCCGCACGTCGTGGCAGAAGTACTTGCCGCCGAACTGCGCCCCGATGCCGATCTTGCGGGTCAGTTCCAGCACCTGCTGCTCGAGCCCCAGGTCGCGGAAGCCGTGGCCGGCCGGCGATCCCTGCGTCGGCAGTGCGTCCAGGTAGTGGGCGGAGGCGTACTTGGCCGTTTTGAGCGCGAACTCGGCGCTGGTGCCGCCGACGACGATCGCCAGATGGTAGGGCGGGCAGGCGGCCGTCCCCAGCGAGCGGATTTTCTCCTCAACGAAGGCCAGCATGCTGGCCTCGTTCAGCACCGCCTTGGTCTGCTGGTACAGAAACGACTTGTTCGCCGACCCGCCACCCTTGGCCATCAGCAGGAACTTGTACTCCGCCCCCGGCGCTGCGTACAGCTCGATCTGCGCGGGCAGGTTGGAGCCGGTGTTGCGCTCCTCGTACATCGTCAGCGGCGCGAGCTGCGAATACCGGAGGTTGAGCTGGGTGTAAGCGTCGTACACGCCGCGGGCGAGGTGTTCCTCGTCCCGCCCGTCGGTGAGCACGCCACCGCCGCGCTTGCCCATGATGATCGCGGTGCCGGTGTCCTGGCACATCGGCAGCACCCCGTCGGCCGCGATGCACGCGTTCGTCAGCAGGTCGCGGGCGACGAACCGGTCGTTGGGTGAGGCCTGCGGGTCGTCCAGGATCGCCCGCAGCTGCCGCAGGTGCGCGGGCCGCAGCAGGTGGGCGATGTCCCGCATGCCCTCGTGGGCAAGCAGGGTCAGCGCGCCGGGGTCCACTTCAAGAAATTCCCGGCCGAACGCCTCGCGCCGGGTCACCCCAGCGGTCGTGAGCAGGCGGTATTGCGTGGTGTCCGGGCCTAGCGGCAGCAGGTCGGCGAAGGCGAACTCAGGCATGGTGGGCGGGTTCCTCGGAGCGGTGATGTGATGGTTTCATCCTAGGGGCCCGCGCCAGGCAGGCCCGGCCGCGGGACCCGCGGTTCCTGCATGCGGTGCGGCTTGCCGGGTAGCGAGACCGGCACTGTGCCGCGGCAGGCGACGGGACGCCATGGGCAGCGCTGCCCACGACGAAAGGCAGGGGTGGGGAAATGGTGGGCATTCCGGACGCCGAGCCACGCCGGGTGGATCTCGGCGAGGCAACCAGGCAGCTACAGCTCGCGATGCACGATGCCCGCGTTGCTTTCGACTGCATCAGCCTGGGCGAACTAGACCGGGCACACACCTACGCGATCACGGCCAGGGCGGCTGTCGACGCGGCCGAGAACCTGCTGCGGGCAGCGCTGGAAGGGGAAGGTGGCCAGTCTCGCGAGCTCTGACGGCCCGCCCGCAGCGCCAGTCCACCTGAGCCGCTCTTGCCAGGTGGACACGTTTCCAGCCCGCTCCTGCCCGGGTGACCNNAGGACACCTACCAGGAACTGGCGGGCGAGGCCAAGCTGACCAGGGCCCGGGTTGGTTTCCACCTCAGCGGTGACCTTGAGGGAGATGCCTCATGGGAGGCGCTGATGTGTTACCGCGAGGACGGCACGGCCGAGTACACGGGCTTGCAGCAGGTGACCGGGGAACTCGCGGGACGGCCGGGAACCTGTGTCATGGTGGCCGACGGCACTTTCCGCGATGGCGAGGCGCGTTCCGCCTGGCGGGTGATCACCGGCTCTGGTACCGGTGGCATGGCGGGCCTGCGGGGATCGGGCTCAGCCATCTCGTCGGGCACCCCGGGCGGGACCTTCACCTTCGACTACGAGC
>DPMS01000059.1 GCA_003541285.1 Actinomycetota bacterium | reverse complement strand
GCGATGATCGCGCCGGTCAGCATCGTGAGGATGGCCACCACCCACATGGCCGGGCGCCAGTCCCAGGCCAGCTGGCCGAAGGCGACATAGAAAACGCGCAGCAGCGCGCCGAAGGCCGCCACCACGGTGCAGGAGGCCATCAGCGCGGTCACCGGGGTGGGCGCGCCCTGGTAGACGTCCGGCTTCCAGCTCTGGAACGGCACCGCGCCGATCTTGAACAGCAGGCCCAGGCCGAGCAGGGCGATCCCCGCGTACAGCAGCGTCGAACTGCTGGTGTTCGACCCGGCGGTGGCCGCGATCGCGGCCAGGCTCACCGAGCCCGAGTAGCCGTACAGCATGGCCACGCCGAACAGGAAGAAGGCGGAGGAGAACGCGCCCAGCAGGAAGTACTTCATGGCCGCCTCCTGCGAGAGCAGGCGGCGGCGGCGCGCCAGCCCGCACAGCAGGTACAGCGGCAGGGACAGGACTTCCAGCGCCACGAACATGGTGAGCAGGTCGTTCGCGGCGGGGAACAGCAGCATGCCCCCGACCGCGAACAGGGTGAGCGGGTAGACCTCGGTGTGGGTGACGCCGGCCAGCAGGCCCTCGCGTTCCTCCACACTGCCGGGGACCGCGGCCGCCTGCGCCACGAACGGGCTGACCTCGTGCGAGGATTCGGCCAGCAGCAGGACGCTGACGAAGGCCAGCACCAGGATCGTGCCCTGGATGAACAGGGTCGGCCCATCGACGGCGACCGCGCCCATCGCGGCGACGTGGCCCGGGCTGCCGTGGGCGAACAGGTCGGACGATGCGGCGATCACGATGACCAGCACGAACGCGACGGCCAGCCCGCCGAGCGCCAGGATCAGGTGGATCAGCCGCCGCCGCTCACGGGGCACGAACGCCTCCACCAGCACGCCGGCCACGGCCACCCCGAAGACCAGCAGCATCGGCAGCAACTGGCCGTATTCGATATGGGGCGGGGTGATGGTGGTCACCGCGAGCCCACTGGAGATCGCCGTCACGGGGTTGTTCCCTTCTGGCTCAGCGCGCCCGCATGACCGGAGACATACACCACTGGGGGATGGGGCGGCACTGGATCGGTCGCATGCACCTGCACCAGGGTGTGGTGCACCGCCGGGTTGATGATGTTCAGCAGTGGCTGCGGGTAGACGCCGAAGACGATGATCAGCGCGATGAGCGGGCCGACCGCCCATAGCTCCCTGGCCTTCAGGTCAGGCAAGTCCTTCACCTGGTCGCGCACCGGCCCGTTCATGGTGCGCTGGTACATCCACAGGATGTAGACGGCCGACAGGATGACCGCCACCGTCGCCGCCACCGCGGCCGCCTTGTACCTGGTGAACGTGCCGACCAGGACCAGGAACTCGCTGACGAAGGTGGACAGGCCCGGCAGCGACAGCCCGGCCAGGCCGGCGATCAGGAACAGCCCGGCGAGCAGCGGCGCCACCTTCTGGACGCCGCCGTAGTCGTTGATCATGTGCGAGCGCCGCCGCACGATCATGAAGCCGGCGATCAGGAACAGCGCGCCGGTGGCGAACCCGTGATTGACCATGTACAGGGTCGCCCCCGACTGCCCCTGGCTGGTCAGCACGAAGATGCCCAGCGCGATCAGGCCGAAGTGGGAGATCGAGGTGTAGGCGATCAGCCGCTTGATGTCGGCCTGGCCGATCGCCACCACCGCCCCGTACAGGACCCCGACCACCGCCATCACCAGGACCAGCGGGGTGAAGTACCGGGCAGCGGAGGGGAACAGCTCCAGGCAGTACCGGATCATCCCGAACGTGCCCACCTTGTCGAGCACGCCGACCAGCAGCACCGCCGCGCCCGGCTGGGCCGAGGTCGCCGCGTCCGGCAGCCAGGTGTGGAACGGCCACAGCGGCGCCTTGATCGCGAACGCGACGAAGAACCCGAGGAACAGCCACTTCGCCGCTTCCGGGCTCAGCGGCAGGTGGATGAGC
Organism: Actinomycetota bacterium; assembly: GCA_003541285.1. Taxonomy (GTDB): domain Bacteria; phylum Actinomycetota; class Actinomycetes; order Streptosporangiales; family Streptosporangiaceae; genus UBA9676. The sequence continues at coordinate 6,382 of DPMS01000059.1, read as the reverse complement.
TGGCTGAACAGGAACGTGCCCGGGTGGCCGTTGCGTGCCGAATAGACGTACAGGGCGATCACCGCGGCCAGCATGAGCAGCCCGCCGAGCAGGCTGTAGAGCAGGAACTTCACCGCCGCGTACTGGCGCTGCCCGACGCCGTAGCTCCCGATCATGAAGTACATCGGGATCAGCATGGCCTCGAACAGGACGTAGAAGAAGAAGACGTCGGTGGCCGCGAACAGCCCGATCACCATCGACTCGAGCAGGAGCATCCAGACGAAATAGGTCTTCACGCTGTGCCTGGGCGGGGGGCCCGGAGGGCGCCCCGCCGTGTCGCCGCTATCGGGCCCCGCCGCCGGACGGGGATCGGCGTCGTACCACGAGGCGAGCACGACGACCGGCATGAGCACGGCGGTCATGCCGATCAGGACCAGCCCGATGCCATCCACCCCGACCGCGTAATGGATGCCGAACTGCGGGATCCACTGGTAGGTCTGGGTGAACTGGAAGGCGGGGCCACCCGGGTCGAAGCTCACCATCATCGCGATGGTCATGGCCAGGGTGAGCAGCGAGACCACCAGCGCAAGCCGTTTGGCCAGGAGGTTTCTCGCGCGCTTGTCCTCCTCGCTCGCCGTGGCGGCGGCGCCGGGAACGGCCGCGATCACCACCGCGCCGGCGGCCGGGATGGCCAGGATGACGGTCAGCCAGGGAAACGTGCTCATAGCGGTCGCAGCCTCCCTAGATCCGGACCAGCAGGAGCGCGGCCACCAGCAGCACCGCACCCACGAACATGGACAGGGCGTAGGAGCGGACGAACCCGGTCTGCGCCTTGCGCATCCGCCCCGACGTGCCGCCGACGGTGGCGGCGATCGTGTTGACCAGGCCGTCCACGCCCCGGTTGTCGAAGTACACCGACAGCCGGGTCAGCCACTGGCCCGGGCGCATGAACACCGCCTCGTTGAACGCGTCGCCGTACAGGTCCCGGCGGCCAGCGGTGACCGGGAACCGGGCGGCCGGGGCCGATGCGGGCACCGGCCTGCGGCCGTACATGGCCCAGGCGATCGCCGCACCCACCACCAGCAGGCCCAGCGCCGCGTAGCCGGACGGCGTGAAGATGCCATGCGAGGTGGGCGGCGCCCCGGTCACCGGGGCGAGGAAGTCCACGAACCGGTTGCCGAGGATCAGGAACGCCCCCGCGCCGACCGACCCGATGGCGAGCACCCACATCGGCGAGGTCATGACCGGCGGCACCTCGTGCGGGTGCACGTTCTCCGCCCAGCGCCGCTGCCCGGTGAAGGTCATCAGCATCACCCGGGTCATGTAGAAGGCGGTGATGCCGGCGCCTAGCAGCGCGGCGGTGCCGAGGATCGCCCCCGACGTGCCGCCCTTGGAAAACGCGGCCTCGATGATCGGGTCCTTGGTGAAGAAGCCGGAGAACGGCGGCACCCCGATGATCGCCAGGTACCCGATGCCGAAGGTAACGAAGGTGGCCGGCATCAGCTTGCGCAGCGCCCCGAACCGGCGCATGTCGACCTCGTCGTCCATCTCGTGCTTCACCGAGCCCGCGCCGAGGAACAGGCCCGCCTTGAAGAACCCGTGCGCGATCAGGTGCGCGATCGCGAACACATAGCCGGCCGTCCCGAGCCCGGCGGCCAGCGTCATGTAGCCGATCTGGCTCATGGTGGAGCCGGCCAGGGCCTTCTTGATGTCGTCCTTGGCGCACCCGATGATCGCACCGAACAGCAGCGTGACCGCCCCGACCACGGTCACCGCGAGCCTGGCGTCCGCCGACAGGTTGAAGATCGGGGCCGAGCGCACGATGAGGTACACCCCGGCGGTGACCATGGTGGCCGCGTGGATCAGGGCCGACACCGGGGTCGGGCCCTCCATCGCGTCCAGCAGCCAGGACTGGAGCGGCACCTGGGCCGACTTGGCGCAGGCTCCGAGCAGCAGCAGCAGCCCCAGTGCGGTGCTCACGCCCTGGCCGGCCGACCCGACGGCGCCGAACACACCGGTGAACGTCACCGTGCCGAACGTGGCGAACATCAGCATGATCGCGATCGAGAAGCCGGCGTCACCGACCCGGTTGACCACGAACGCCTTCTTGGCGGCCACCGCGGCGGCCGGCTTGAACTGCCAGAACCCGATCAGCAGGTAGGAGGCCAGGCCCACGCCCTCCCAGCCCGCGTACATCAGCAGGTAGTTGTCGGCGAGCACCAGCAGCAGCATGGCCGCGACGAACAGGTTCATGTAGCCGAAGAACCGCCTGCGGTCGCTGTCGTGCGCCATGTAGCCCACCGCGAACAGGTGGATCAGCGAGCCGACCCCGGTGATCAGCAGGACGAAACTGATCGACAGCTGGTCGAGCTGGAGCCCGGCGTTCGCATGGAAACCGCCGACCGCGATCCAGGTGAACAGGTGGACGTCCCGGCTGCGCTGGCTGGCCGGGTAGCCAAGCATCGCGAAGAAGGCGATCACGCCGTAGATGAAAGCGGCGGCCGGCATGGCGACCCCGACCACGTGCCCGATGCGGTCGGTGCGCCGGCCGCCGAGCAGCAGCAGTGCCGCCCCGGCCAGCGGGAACACCAGCAGCAGCCAGGCAACACGCTGGATCCCGGCCGCTGGCAGGGTGGCCAGGGCTGGGGCTGCGGCCGCGTGCGCGGTCGCGAGTGAGCTCGTCACGTCGCTACCCCTTGGTCAGTATCTGAGCAGGTTCGCGTCGTCTACCGACGCGGACCGGCGGGTACGGAAGATCGCCATCAGGATCGCCAGCCCGACCACCACTTCCGCGGCTGCGACCACCATCACGAAGAAGGCGACCACCTGGCCGTCCACCCGGCCNNATGACCATGGCGTTGCGGCGCACCAGCACCCCAACCGCACCGATCACGAACAGGACCACGGCGAGCGCCACGAAATGGGTGGGGGTCATGACCGCGGGTCCTCTCCTGCCGGGCCCGGGCCGGCGTCCTCATCCGGCGGGAGCAGGCCGGCCACCGGCCCGCCCGCGGCCGGCGGTCCCTGCACCTGCCCGCCCGCTGCCGCTCCTCCCGTGGCCGGCCCTCCTGGCACGGCGCGGGCGGCGGAGCGCCGGGCGATGACCGGGCTGACCGACAGCTGGGCCGGGCTGCCGTCGGGCAGCAGCGCCGGGAAGTCCACCGCGTTGTGCCGGGCGTAGGTGCCCGGCCCGGGCAGCGGGGTCGGCAGCCCGCTGGCCACCCGCAGCCGGGACAGCTCCCGCTGGCCGGCCCGCGGCCTGGTCCGTTCCCGGTGCGCCAGCACCATGGCGCCCAGCGCCGCGGTGATCAGCAGCGCGCTGGTGACTTCGAACGGGTAGAAGTACCGGGTGAAGATCAAGGTAGCGATCTTCGGCACGTTCGCCGACCCGTAGCTGCCCGCGACGGGGGGCACCGGGCCGATCGCCGCGTGACCGACGGTGAGGGCCAGCAGCACGAGCAAGGCGATGGCCGCCAGCCCGGCGGCCATCCGCTGCCCCTTGATGGTTTCCCGCATCGAGTCGGCCGCGCTCACCCCGACGATCATGAGCACGAACAGGAACAGCATCAGCACCGCGCCGGTGTAGACGATGACCTGCACGAATGCCAGGAACGGGGCGCGCGCCGTCAGGTACAGCACGGCCAGCACGAGCATCACCACGGCGAGCAGCACCGCGCAGTGCACGGCCCGCCTGGCCAGGACCATGCCCAGCGCGGCCGCCACCGCGATGACCGCGAGCACCCAGAACGTGGCGGTCCCGGCCGCCGATCCGGCAGCGGCCGCCAGCACGCCGGCGGCGCTCACTGCCGCGCCCCGCTCTCGTCATCGCTCTCGCCGGCCCCGCCCGGGTGGAGGCCGGTGTCGCTGGCCTCACCCGGCACGGAGCCGCCCGGGGTACCGGTGCTGTGGAGAGTGCTCCCGCCGGCCGGCCCGTGCGCGTCCGGCGTCCAGCTCGCCGCCGCGGCGACCTCGTCCTGGGCCGACACGCCCGCCCAGCCCCCGGCGTGATCGGCCTCGCTGGCCACCGGCTCCCCCACCTGGCCGGTGGCCACCCCGGCCGAGCCCTGCCGGTAGTAGTCACGCTCGGTCCTGCCCTGCCGCATCGGGTGCGGCGGCGGCTCCATGTCCGGCTCCAGCGGGGCGAGCAGCTGCTCCTTGGTCCAGATCAGGNNCCGTACCGCTCCCCGGGGGAGTAGCGCTCGTCCTCGGTGTTGTCCGCGCCTTCCACATAGATGGCGTCGGCGGGGCACGCCCAGGCGCACAGCTCACAGCCGATGCACTTCTCCAGCCCGTCCGGCCAGCGGTTCAGCTGATGGCGGCCGTGGAAGCGGGGGGCCGTCGGGAGCTTGCGCTCCGGATACTGGACGGTGTCCACCTTGTTGAACATCTGCCGGAAGGTGACACCAAAGCCTTTGACAGGGCCCAGGAATTCAGGCACCGGTGACCTCCTTGACGGTTCCGTCCTGGGCGGCACCGTGGTCGGCGGGGGAACCGGCGGCCGGGACGGCCACACCGATCCCGTGGTAGTGGGGCAGGTCCAGCGGCGGGACCGGGAAACCCGGGCCGGCACCGGGCGGCCTGCCGGGCCCACCGGGGCCGCCCGCGGCGGCCTCCTCCTCCGCCGCCGCCGCCTCGGCGGCGCGGCGCCGCTCCATCCGCACGTCCCCGGCCCAGCCCAGGAGCAGCAGGGCCGCGATGATGGCGCCGCCCACGATGTAGACCGGGGTGCTCCCGCCGTGCTGGCGCCAGACCCGGATGGTCGCGATCATCAGGATCCAGGCGAGCGAGACCGGGATGAGCACCTTCCATCCGAGCGCCATCAGCTGGTCGTACCGGATCCGGGGCAGGGTGCCGCGCAGCCAGATGAAGCAGAACAGCAGGATCCCCACCTTGGCCAGGAACCACAGCAGCGGCCACCAGCCGCTGTTCGCCCCGGACCAGATCGTGACCGGCCAGGGCGCCCGCCAGCCACCCAGGAACAAGGTGGTGGCGAGCCCGGCGACCGTCGTCATGTTGATGTACTCGGCCAGGTAGAACAGCGCGAATTTCAGCGACGAGTACTCGGTATGGAACCCGGCCACGATCTCGCCCTCGCCCTCGGGCAGGTCGAAGGGCAGCCGGTTGGTCTCCCCCACCATGGTGATCAGGTAGATCAGGAACGAGGGCAGCAGCAGCACCGCGAACCACGAGGGGTAGTGCAGGGTGACCCCGAACAGGTGGAACCGCGCGCCATGGGCCTGGGCGGTCACGATCGCGGTGGTGGACAGCGAGCCCGCGTACAGGAACACCGCCACGAACGACAGCGCCATCGCGATCTCGTAGCTGATCACCTGGGCCGAGGAGCGCAGCCCGCCGAGCAGAGGGTACGGCGATCCCGACGACCAGCCGGCCAGCACGATCCCGTACACCCCCATCGAGCTCATCGCCAGCACCAGCAGCACGGCCACCGGGAAGTCGGCGACCTGGAGCGGGGTGCGCACACCGAAGATCGACACCTCGGGGCCGAACGGGATGATCGCGAAGCTGATGAACGCGGGAATCACCGACAGCGCGGGCGCCAGCCAGAACAGCACCTTGTCCACGTTCCGGGGGACGATGTCCTCCTTCAGCGGCAGCTTGAGGCCGTCCATCAGCGACTGGAGCAGGCCGAACGGCCCGGCCCGGTTCGGCCCGGGGCGCTGCTGCATCCGGCCGATCACCCGGCGCTCGGCCCAGATCATGAACAGGGTCACGAGCATCAGGAACAGGAACACGACCACGACCTTGAGCGTGATCATCCACCAGGGCTGGCCGTAGAAGCTGGCCAGGGTCGGGTCCGGGGCAGGCACGCCGGCCTGGGCGGCCAGGTTGCTCATTGTGGGCTCCTCAGGGTCACCAGGGTGCCGTGGCCAGCCCCGAGCTGGCGCCGGACCTCGCAGTCACGCGAATGGGCCGGCAGCCATACGACCCGGTCGGGCATGTCGGCGACCCGCACGTCGGCGGTCACCGACCCGCTGTCCGTGGCCACCGTGACCTTACCGCCGTCGGCGGTGCCGGCCCCGGCCGCGGTGGCTGCCGACATCCGCGCCACCACCGGCCGGGCCGTGCCGGCCAGGAACGGCTCACCGTCGCTCATCCGGCCNNGGCGGCGGCATCGGGCAGGCCGAGATGCACATCCATCTCGTCGGCGATCCGGTTCAGCACCTGCAGGTCCGATTCCACGCCGGGCACCTCGAGCACGACGCCGAACGATCCTTCCCGGCCCTCCCAGTTCACGAACGTGCCGGCTTTCTCAGGGACGGCCGCGACCGGCAGTACCCCGTCGGCCCTGTCGGTGACCGAGCTGGTCCGGATCTCCAGGCTGACCACGAACGGGATGGCCGCCAGCGCCGCCAGCGCCTCGTGCTCGCCGGGCAGGTCGCCG
>DPMS01000557.1 GCA_003541285.1 Actinomycetota bacterium | reverse complement strand
CCGGTCTGCGCAGCGAGAACGCCGCCCATCGCATTGCCGTCCGATGGGATGGGCCGCGGGCCACTCACACCGCTGTGTTCATACCGCGCCGGGACACCGGCTCAACGCTCACCGTGCTCGCTGGCGGTCGCCTGTTTCCCGGGTTGCACCACCAGGCATGTTTCGACGTGCGCGAAACACCGGGCGAGCTGCATGTCGCCTACGCGAGCCGCGACGGCTCGACGCGAGTCAGCGTGGATACCCAGATGGCTGCGCAGTTCGAGGGGAGCACGCTCTTCGCCAACCTGGAGGAGGCATCGAAGTTCTTCCAGAAAGACTCAGCAGGCTACTCCGCCACCCGTGACAGGCACCGCCTCGACGGGCTCAGGCTCACCACCAGTTCATGGCAGGTGCAACCTGTCCACGTCCGTGCCGCCCACTCCTCGTTCTTCGATGACCTACATCGATTCCCGCCCGGTAGCGCAACACTCGACTGCGCGCTGCTGATGCGTGACGTCCCGGTGACCTGGAGCCCCCTCGCGCCAATGCTGGTACCAGAAGTACCGCTTCCCCTGCCGGCCGGGAATACTGCACGCTCCGAATAAGTGCTCCCCACCAGTAGGCAGGGCCACCTGGCGCACCGACAGCACCTACAGCCCCTGCCCCCGCGCCGAAGCCGGGCACTACCTGTCCTTCCTGGCCAGCCTGGGTTATCACCTGACGCCGATCGAGCAGGCTGTCGCGGACGGTCGCCCCTACACCGGCGACGATCCCGAGGACCAGCTCACCGCCGAGAACGGCGAGGGGGCCGTGTGCCCGGAGCCCGGCCCTGCTGACCCCAAGAGAGCGGGACCGGAAGAGGCCAACTCCGGCGACGCCGAGAACGGCGTGAGCCCGGCTGCCGCCTGACCACCAACCACCGGAGGGCCGCCTGCGCACCTGTCGGCGGCCCTCCGGCTTGGCTTCGGCGCGGCTGCTGGCGCTGGCTATCCGGCGTTCACGGAGCGGAGCCGGATTCGCGCATGCTCCGGACCAGTTGCGGGCGCTGCCGGAGGGGCGATCGCGGCACGTGGCACGCAGCACGACCGGCGCCAAGCTGGCGTGGGCCGTCTCACCGGATGCGCCCGATGAGCAGGTAGAGGAGGCCCAGCGGGCGCGAGAGTTCGCCGACCACAACGAGTACGTCTATGGGCGCCGCCCGTCTGTGACCGCGGCCCGGGCGGCGATCACAGACGCGGGAGGGTGTGTGGCTGTCCGGCCCCGGTCGAGGAGATGGGCCCGGTGTTCCGTGCGCAGCCGTGCCGTTCCCGGTCATCACCGACGTGGCGGCGCTGCTGCCAGACAGCACCGTCATCACGCAGCGCCCGCAGTAGGCACCATGAGCACCCGTCGGCGCCCGTAGTGGTCGCAGCCCGGCCGTTCCAGCCCGCGCCTGAGAAGAAGAAGTGGTCCCACCGAGACCTGCTACGTCATCACCTCGCTGACCGCTCTGGCGCATATTGTCCTGATCGGCCCATTGAAAAGCGACGGCACGTGGCTCGGGCCGGGTTGAATTGCCGGGTATTCATTGACAGACTCGGACGAGTCCGTGGTCGACGTTCTCAGGGACGGGGGGAGGACGGTTGGAAGGACCGCGGGGCGAATCGAGAGGCGACGAGGGCGGCCTCACGACCCTCGCCGCTGACCGGAAAAGATGCCCCTGTGAGCTCACTCACGAGGAACCGCGGAGCCCGCGGACTTGCCCGCTCCGGGGGACAGACGTCGGTCGTCTTCCGGGCGACCTGGCGGAGGCTCGCCCATCGCTCGATCACCCCACGCTCGCCGGTCGTGCGGGTTGCACTGGTGCCGCTGTTTCTCTGCGCCGTGCTCCCGCTCGTGCTGCTCGGCGCGCTCGCGGTCGCTCTCATACTCGTCGTATCGATCGTCGCGATGGCCGGCTTGGCGGTCGCGAGCCTCTTCTCGCCGCGTGTGCGAAACACGCAGCGAGCCACCATCCACGTAACGCGCCGGCGTCCTTAGCCGGCGACCCGCGAGCCCGGGCGGTGAGGTAGGCGTGCAGGCTACCGGCGTGCCGCGGCTGGATCCGGGCGCCGAAGGCATCCACCTCCTCTGGACGTGGCCAGACGTCCTGCCGCTCTCGATCGACGGCTACGACATCCAGCGCATCGACGCAAAGGAGCAGCGCTGGGTGCCGCACTGCGAGAACATCGACAAGGGCTTGATCGCGTACCTCAGGATGCGGGGCGAGTACCCGGCTCCGCTCGGGCCGCTACGAATGCGCACGGGGTTGAAGTTCGATCCGATCACGGATCCGACGCTGCTCTCGCCCTCCGAACCTGCCGAAGATCATCCGCAGGGGTTCGGGGATCCCACAACGGGCGCAATCACCAAGAGCCTGACCGCGGCGCTCGCACGTTCAGCCGTGGCGCTGAGCGCCGTCTCCGGCGAACTCGACGTCTTCATCCAGGAACTGCCGGAGCCGGTCGAGCGCGCGTCGGTCGAGGTCACGGGCCGCTACGCGATCGCGATAGCCATGAGCGGTGGCAAGGCGGTACAGGTGGCTCCCGGCGGCGTGCTCCCTGCCACGCTGCAGCTCCAGGCACCCTCGATCGACACGATCGTCGTCTACGTCTTCTCCCCGTTAAGCCTTCGGATCTGCGTCTTCGTCCGTCCCGACCCGAAGGGCGACCAGACGTGGGCCACGGCCCCCTACATCGCGAAGGGGCTCACGCTCCCGATCCACCAGGCCGACCCAGCCCTGACCACACCGGCGCAGGAATATGGGATGGCGATGAGTCGGCTGATCGGAGGGGAGGCGCTGAGCAACGGCGACTTCGCCCGGATGTCACGCACGCTGCGCGATCCCACCGCAGGCGCGACGCTCGGACGTAGCGGCGAGCGCATCGTGCTCGTGCGTGCGGACGCGACGCAGAGTTACGAGGAGCTGCCCTTCGACACCCAGCTCGGAGGGCTGGTGCTGCATCCGAAGGCACGACGCGTTCTCGGGTTCGGGTTCCGCGACCACAAGGGACTGGTCGCGGGCCGGAGCTACATGTACCGGGTCACGGGACGGTTCCGCGCGGAGGACCTGACCGACACGATCTACGACGTCCACCGCGTCCCCACCTCGACGACGTTGCCGGCGGCGTTTTCGATCCGCGATCTCAGCCTGCGCTTCCAGACGCCGGTGAAGGTCGTCCTCGATCCGGCCCCGTCCGCGACCGCACTCCACGCCGCGAGCCGGCGCGGGATCTGGATCGACACCACGGGCTACGACGACTCGTGGTTCCTGCCGTCGTTCGGGCCGTGGAGCGCGATCATCGGGCTGCCGCGGCCGGTCACGAAGGTGGTCCTTGAGGTAGCCCCCGGGCACAGCTTCGAGTACGCGGGCGGGTTGCCGTGGTCGTTCGGTTCGCCGCCTGGGACTCCCGTGCCCGCGGGACCGGTCGCGGAGCTCATGTTCCCGTCCCCCATCATGGAACTCCGCCTCGCCGGGACCGGAACGCTGTTCGCGCTCCGCCTCCCGTCCGGGGCGACCGGGGTCGTCGAGGTGCACGCGTACACGGGCTCGATCACGTACGCGCCCGAGCCGCTCCCACAGCCGCCGGTCGTGCTCACGGCGTACAACCTCCAGCAGCCGCCGGCGACGCTCAGTGGCCCGATCGACGAGTCGACGCCGATCTCGCAGCGACCGCCCGTCGGCTTCAAGCTCAATTGGCTCCCGGCCACGGTGGCCGGGATCGGTGTCTGGCCGGGTGATCTCGATGCCGGACCGCCGCTCGACGCGCTTGCCTACAAGATCCAGCACCGCCGCGTCACGCCGCCCTCGACCTTCGGCCCCTGGGAACCGATCGCAGGTGACGACAACCTCACCGTGGGCTCACGCGACGATACCGCCCCGGCGGTGCGTCTCGAGTTCGGCTGTGACCTCGACGCGCTGTTCCCGGCCGTCCGGCCACGGTCGCCCGACGCCGGCTACGCCCTCCACCTGAGTGACGTCTTCGGCGAGAAGGATCCCGCGACCGGCCACCTCCTGCGTCCGGCCCAGCCGCTCGGCTCGTACCACCAGTACGAGATCCAATCGATGGACGCCGTCGGTCGCGTCAGTGCGGCGCCCACGCTGTCGAACATCGCGCGGCTCGAGAAGCACGTCCCGCCGCCGCTGCCTGTCGGACCGCAGCCCGGGCCGCCGCTCGACGACGGTCGCCTCACGGCGCCGCCGGGACCGCGTGCCCGTGCGATCGTTGCGGGCGCCCCAGGCCTCACGGCGGAGGACATCGCCCTGCTCGGCGGACATGACAACGCGATCCTGCTCGAGTGGGGCTGGCGGCAGGCCGAGCGCGACCTCGATCCGGCGACGGAGGAGTTCCGCGTCTATGTCACAACGCCTGCGGACGTCGTCGAGGGCGTCATTACCGCGGTCGCGTCGGCCGCACCGAACTGGCGCATCTGGCTGACGACGAACGTGCCGCTCGCGGCTGACGAGCTCGTCTCTCAGTGGATCACGAGCGGCGGCTACCCGTTCCAGATCGCCCAGAACGACGCCGGCACGACGCCTAGCATTCTCGTCAAGGTATCAACCCTGCACCCGCTCCTCCAGCCCGTGCCTGGTCCGGTGACGTTCGGCCGGCCGCTGCAGCCGACACACCAGCGGCCCGCAGGGTGGGACGAGCGGACCGCCGTCTACCCGCTGACCACCGACGACACGTACCGGCACGTGTTCTACGACGTGCTCAACCTGTCCGTCTCGCACCCACGGGACTCGCTCTGGGTGGGCGTGTCGGCCGCAGACGCCCAGCCCTATGTGCCGGACGAGCGCACGACCGGAGCGTTCTCCAACCATCCGGGCAACGAGAGCGGGATCGTGGTGTGCGCGGTCACCGCCCGCTACCGCGGCCAGCCGACGTTCAGCATTCCGCCGCCGCTCGGCGACGTGCCAGAGCTTGTCACCGACGAGCCCACCGGCCGGCAAGTCCTCGTGTCACTCGACCTCGACGCCTTGCTCGGGGGCGCGCTTGCCGCGGGGTCGCCATGCGTGCTCGAGCGGTGCCCGGCGGACGAGGTCATCTCCCGCACCTCGGTTTCCGGCGGGAACGTCGTCCTCACACATCCCGACGGCACGCAGGAGAACATCGCCTTCCCGAACCCGGGCGACCACGCGGCAGTGATCGCGATGCTGAGCTCGGACACTCCGCAGCGGCTCGCGAACAAGTACCTCCTGCACCTCGTCGTCGCGTCGAGCGATCCGGCGATGTTCTTCGAGCGGATCAGCGACGACATCCTCCAGGTGGGCGCGGTGGACGACCGGCTCGCGCCGAAGCCCGGCCGGTACATGTACCTCGTTCGCGCCGCCGACGCGCTGGGCCATGTCTCCGCAGGAACTGGGATCTTGCCCCTCATCGTCCGCGTCCCGTCCACGGCCGGCGCGGCCACGCCGCGGAAGCGCGCCCTCACGACGACCGACATGGACGTGACGCTCACTGTCGCGATCACGGGCGCCGATCCCGACACGAGGGCAGCCCTGCTTTTCGCGGCGATCGCGCCGCCCGGCAGCGATCCACCGGTGCAAGGCGTGGCGGAGTTCCTTCGCATCCCCAACCGGCGCGACCTCTATCCGAACGAAGGCCTCCGCCTGCAGCTCTCCGACGGAACGCTCCTCGCCCCCGCCATGGTAAAGGACCTCGCCGACCCCGACGTCACGGTCGAGGCCGACGGCACCCGCGTCGCGGCGCTCACGACGGCCGCGGCGAAGGGCTCCTGGGTCACGCTGTGGTGCTACGCGCTGACCCGCGACGGCCTGCCGTCCTTCCGCTGCGGCCCCTTCGGGATGGGGGTGCGGGCATGAGCACGTTCGCGACGCCGGTCGTCCACGGCACGGCGCTGACCCGCGTCACGCCGTCGAGCCCCGTCCCCGATCTGCGGTTCAAAGCCGACCGCCTGATGTGGATCGGCGTCCCCGCCGCCGCGACGATCTCGGCCTTCGCCACCGGCGCGATCGCGAGGGCCCAGGGTGCGAGCGACGGCATCCCGGGTAACAGCGGCGCAGCATGGACGCTTTTCCAGCTCTCCCCGCTGCCACAGATGAACCCGGCCGCCTTTAAGCTCGTTCCCGGCGGGCTCCCCGTCCAGCTCGTGCTCGTCGAAGGCACTGCGGGGCCAACCCCGGCCGCCGACGACTGCCTCGTCGCCGGCTCGGCGCTGACCACGGCTCCGGCAGGCGGGGCCTTCCTCGCCTTTGGCTTCCAGGACCGGCTATGCCGTGACCCGCTCACGTGGGCGGAGGCGATCGCCGCGAGCGGCGACTGCGACGCGAGCTGGGCGCAGTTCGTCACCGACCTCGCTGCGCTGCCGAACGCGCGCAACCTTCGCGTCCTCGACCATCTCGGCGCGCCAGTGAACCCTCCGGGCGCGACCCCGGTCGCCGGCAGCGTCGCGGTGTCGATCGACGGCGGCGCAGCGACCAACGTCGCCTTCGGCAATGGGCTGGATGGCGACACGGGCAAGACCGTCGCCTCGACGTCCCGGGCGACGGTCTCGTTCGCGAGCGCGGCCCATCCCATCGTCGCCTCCGGCGACGCCGACACGGGCGCGTTCGAGGGCGGGGGCCTGCAGCTCGCGGTCGGCGGGCGGATGGCGCAGCTCCTCGACGCTGACGTCTGGTTGGCCACTCCCGACAACGGCGTGCAGGTAAACCGCTGGAACGCCGGCAGCTTCCTCGATCCGATCCAGGAGGGAACCCCGTACTTCGGGCGGCTCGTCGACGATCTTCGCGCCGCGAAGCCCAACGGCAAGGCTGAGCTCGCCGGCTGGGCATTCGTCAAGGGGAGCCAGGCAGACCCCACGATCGACTGGCCGCTCGTCCCCGGCGACCCGCAGTCGACGCTGCTCAACCTGGTTCACGACCTGAGCGACAACGGCGTGCAAGTGCAGATGCTCGTCAACCAGTTCCTGCGCTTCGACTCCCCAACGCTCGACGACTTCCCCGAGCTTGGGCCGATCCTCTTCGCCCTCTACGCGTCGTTGAGCCCGCTGCAGGCCCTGCTGAAGATCCAGACCGACCCGGCCGGCTACGTGATCGGGATGCTCGCGATCGCGGCGCTCGAGATCGTCCTCGCCTCGAGCGCCACGCTTGACGGGATCAAGGGCTTCGCCGAGTACTCGAAGCCGTTCATGGATGCGCTGAACGACCCGACGATCGCAACGTGGACGCCGTACGACGCAGCCTTCTCCGACAACCCGCTCGTGACGCCGCCGCCCTTCAAGATCCTCGGCCACACGATCGACGACATCAGCCACCTTGGCGTCTATCACCAGAAGTACGTCAATATCCACCGCGCCGACGGCAACTACGTCTCATACCTCGGCGGGATCGACATCAACAGCGACCGCCCGGACACGACCATCCACCGGGCGCTGCACCCGTTCCACGACGTCCAGGCGCGGATCACAGGGCCCGCCGTGATCGACGTCATCCGCTCCTTCAAAGAGCGCGCCAAGCACCACGGGGTCGACCCACCCGCGATCGATCCCGGTTCCGCCGGCCCTATCGGCAGCACCGGCTCGCACCTCGTGCAGATCGCGCGCACGTACTTCAAGCCCCGGCCGGGGAGCGCCACCGCAGCGCTCGACTTCGCGCCCAACGGCGAGACAACCCCGGTGCGGTCGATCAAGAACGCGATCGGCCAGGCAAGGGACTACATCTACATCGAGGATCAGTACTTCACGCCGCCCGACGACTACGTGCAGGCGCTGATCGCCGCCGCTGGCTCGGGTGTGCGCGCCCTGATAGTCACCATGCCGTACCAGACCGATCAGCCCTTCGGCGGCAGGCGGCGAGCCGACGTGCTCAATGCGCTCCAGACCGCGTGGGGCGACCGTCTCTACGCGGGCACGCCGCTACGTCGCTTCCTCCACGAGACGCCCGCCCTGACGACGAACCTCGGCCGGATGCGGCTCGCGAACACGCTGATCGCCGGCGCGGCCCAGTGCGATCTCTCGCCCCTCGCGCATATCCCGCCGCCGCCCTTCTGGGCGTTCATCGGCGGCGAGCTCGCCCTGGCGCACGCACCGGTCGGTGGGCCTTCGGGAACCGGCAGCAGCGCGTTCCAGACGGTCGAGATCGTGCGCGCCGCGCCGTCGACCTGGGGCGCGACTCCCGTGGAGCATCCGGCCGGAACCCCTGTGCTCGCGGTGCAAATCCCCGGCATCTACGTGCACGCGAAGGTCATGATCGTCGATGACACCTTCCTGTTCGTGGGCTCCTCGAACATCAACCGGCGCGGGCTCTACCACGACGGGGAGATGAACTCGTTCACGATCCCGCAGCACCTCAGGGGGGACCCGGCGAACCCGGCGCGAATCCTCCGCGCGCGGCTGATGGCCGAGCACGCAGGGATCTCGGCCGAGATGGGCCAGGCCCTCTTCGCCGACCCGATCGCCGCGCTCCACTACTTCGTGTCCCGCTCGTGGTACCAAGGGGCGCCTCGCCAGCCCCTCGGCTTCTTCGGGCCCATGCCGACGGACGTCAACCTCGGGACGAGCGACACGATCGGCGGCTGGCTCTTGCACGTCCTGATCGGCTCGCTCGAGCAGGCCGCCGAACCCGACGCGTGGCCGCTGCTCGTCGACCCGACCACGTCCCTCGACCCGTCACCTGCGAAGGGTCCCCACTACCCGTGAACGTCAGCTTCTACGACCTGCTCGGGGTCGACCCCAACGCCGCCGACCGCGCCGGCGCGGCGCACACCCTGCTATCGTCATTGCTCGGCCCGACCGGCCTCGTGTCGCTGACGCAGGGGGTCAGCCTCTCGGACGACTCCGTCGCTATCATCGGGATGCTCCAGCAGGGGCTCGTCTTCACGAATGTGAACCCCGGCGTGGACGCGCACGCAGCCCTCGGCGCCGGCCCAGCGGGACAGGTCGGCTTCGCCGCCGAGATGGCGGTCGTTGGGCCGCTGCTCACCTCGCAACCTTTCTACCTGCGCTCGCTGCCCGACCACGGGATTCAGCTCGTCCCCACCGACCCGCTCCATCCGGCACATGTCTTCTTCGTCTCCGACGGGCGCGGCCATGAGCTGATCGTCGACGGGCTCCCGGCCAAGATCTTCCTCAAGTCCGAGCTCGCGAAGGTGATCTCGGGCTCGCCGGCGCCCGTCGGCACGTTCGATAAGACGAAGATCGACAGCTTCGCCTACACACTCGGCGACGACATCAATCCGACCGAGATCGACTGCTTCGTCCGGCTCCGCCTGACACCTGAGAACGACGTCATCCTCGAGCCGTCGGTGCCGATCTCGTTCGGCCCCATCCGCTGGATGGGGCTGCCGGCGATGAACGTGTACGACGTCCAACTGATTCCGTCGCCGAACCGCCGCGAGTACCTCGAGTGGGCGCACAACGACGTCGGCTCCTTCGTCTCCAATCCGCCCGCGGCCGGCGCGCTCGCCTTCCGCAGCATCGACGTCGACTTCACACAGCCGCCGTTCTCCGATCTGCGCGCCCGCTGCCAGCAGGGCGCGGTGCACATCGACAACCTCGAGCTCGTCCTCGAAGACGTGGTCGTCCCGGTCAGTGTCCCGATCCTCCCGATTCCATCGCACGGAACGTTCGGCTTCCGCCGCAAGATCACGGACCGCACCGACATCAGCCAGGCGTACTCGCTCTCGGGAGCGCCTGTGCAGATCCCCATGTACAGCTCCGGCCAGTCGGGAGGCAACGGCGGCACGTCCCTGACGCTGCAGATCGAGGAGTTCTTCTTCCGGACCGGCGACATCCATGCGATGGACCCCGCCGACCAGCCGCAGGTCCAGTTCCAGGCGGAGCTCATCTTCCAGACGGCCACGGGTCAGAAGGTCGGCCCGACGATGGGCATCGACGCCGAGTGGACGTTCACCGCCGGGATGGTCCTCGATATCGCGACGACGCCGCTGAAGATGACGATCGCCGACACGACGATCGGCCTTGTCGGCTTCAAATTCGGCGTCTCCGTCGGCAGGCTCAGCAAGGGCCTGCCGTTCAAGGAGAGCTTCGAGTTGCTCGGCGACCTCTACCTCACGGCGGTCGCGACCGGCTCCGACACGGCCGTCTTCAAGATCCGCTCGCTGAACGGCAAGCAGCTCAGCGTCGTCATCAAGGACCTCGGCTGGAAGCTTGGCCACTTCTCGCTCGACGGCCTGCAGTTCCCCGACGGGATGCAGCTCATCTTCGCGAACACCGTCCGGATCATCATCGAGGAGATGGGGTGGGTCGAGGAGCCGAACGGCACCCCGTACTTCTCCTTCAGCGGCGGCGTTGCGATCGGCTTCGGGGGCGGCAACGCAGTCAAGCCGAACGGCAGCGCCGGCGACGACCAGGGCAACGGCTTCGGCATCCGCGTGCGGCGGCTCCGCTTCCGCCTCAACGACGACGCGAGCCAGCCGCTGTTCAAGCTCGACGGCGCGTTCCTCAAGCTGAAGTACGGCACGATCGACATTGAGGGCTTCGGCTATATCAGCGACTACTCGGACAGCGGGTGGGCGATCAAGGAGTGGGGCTTCGGCGTCAAGGTCGTGCTCAGCGCGATCGCGATGACGTTCTCCGTCTCCGCCGAGTTCATCAAGGGGAACCGGAGGAACCTCGGCGACCCGACGCAGCATTTCGACTACTTTCTCGCTGCGGCGAGCCTCGGGTTCCTGCCTGCGGGCCCGATCGGGCTGTACGACATGCGCGCGCTCGTCGCCGACAACATGGCGCCGAACCTCGATGCGACGTTCCCCGACGGCGAGGGGATGGCGCTGCTCAAGTGGCACCAGACCCATGACCAGGCGCTTACATTGCCGGCGAACCGCGCGCTCGCTGACTGGATCCCCGAGGACAGCGCGTTCGCCGCGGGAATCGGGTGCGGCTTTTCACTGAACGGGTGCGGCTCGGCCGCTCACATCGACATCTTCATCTTCTTCGCCAAGAGCCAAGCCGACACCGGCCTGCTGATCGTCGGCGACCTCTTCCTGCTGAAGAACCCGAAGCCGATCGCCTTCGTCGCGATCGAGTACGACATCGACAAGGAAAAGTTCGGAGTGATGGTCGGCGTGAACCTCACGCTGGCCGACTTCGCCTCCGGCAGCGCGCCCGACTGGCTCGCGGGGATCGCGTCGCTCAGCGGAAATCTGTACTTCGGCAATCAGCCGTGGGAGTTCGCGATCGGGCAGCTCGCCGATCAGAGCACCTGGCTCGCGCTCAAGATCGACTGGCACATCTGGATCACCGTGAAGTTCATGGTCGGCGTCGGCCTGCAGGTCGTCGACGGCGGGCCGAAGGGATTCGGGTTCGTCCTCACGTTGAGCGCAGGCGCCGACTGGGGTATCGGGTCGTTCGTCCTGTGGGGCTCCTTCGGCTTCATCATCGGAACCTGGAAGACGGGCTCGGACTCGACCGGCGCCGAGGTCTGGATCCAGCTCGGCTTCAAGATCAACCTTTTCTGGATCTTCAGCTTCGGTGCCGAGATCGGCATGAAGATCACGTACCTCGGCAAGCACCCGTGGTACCTCACGCTCCACGCCGAGATCAGGATCGACACGCCGTGGTTCCTGCCCGACGTGACATTCACGATCGACAAGACGTGGCAGGAGGCGCTGCCGTTCGACACCTCCACGATCACGCAGTGCCTCTCGAGCGCGTCCGGGCTCGATCCGACTGCGCAGCAGGCGCAGCCACTGCTCACTCCAGGAATGGCGGGCGCGCTCGGCGATGCCGGCTTCCTTTACACGTTCAACCAGCTCAACGGGCTGAACGGGATCCGGATTGCCGACACGCACCTCCGGGACGACATCCCGGTTGTCTCGGTCGACTCGACCATCGCGATCAACCTGTCGCAGCCTTCGTCGAACGACTCGCTCGTCGCCACGTCGACCTACGACGGGACGACGGACACAGGCGTCCAGAAGGTCCAGGACATCACCGTCCGCTATGGATTCGAGTCGATCGCCGTCCGTCGCGCCCCGCGCTTCGGCCCGACTGCCGGCACCTGGACCGACTTCGTCACCGACGCGCAGACCGGCTTCTCGATCGGCGGCGTCGCGCCCGAGTCCCTCACCTTCACGTGGGACGCGGACTCCCGCGCCGACGGCAAGCTCGCTCCGAAGCGGCTACTCGTCAACAGCTCGTCGCCGTACTCGTTCGCCACGCAGGCAGCGCAGAACGACGAGCAGGCGGCGTCCAACGACATGGACTTCCCGTGCTGCGACCCGAAGGAGGGGCGGCGCGCCTTCCCGCGCCCGCACGTGCTCGAGTTCAGCGCGATCCAGTTCGGCGCGCGCACGCCGCGCAACGAGCAGTTCAGCGGCGCCGGCGGCTGGTGGACGTGGGCGCTCGCGACGACCCCGGTCGTCACCGACGGAGCCCCCACGTATCCCAGCGCCCACGTCGCCCGGATGTCTCCGCAGGCCTCGACGTTGCTCGGCGCCGTCGACCTCCTCGATCCCGCGGCGAACGCCCAGCTCGACCTGGCCTGGGACAGCTTTCCCGGCACGCTGTACTTCGAGGCATACGATGGACCGCAGCTCGTCGCGCAGCAGTCCGCCAACCTGCGAACCGCCGGGAGCACGACGCTCCTGCTGAGCATGTCGGCGGCGAGCCGCGGGATCTCGCGGTTGCTTGTCCGCGTGGAGACGGACGCGAAGCACATGTCCCCCGTAGCCCACGTCACGGGCTTCGCCTCCACCGGCTTCCTGCCGGTCCCCGGCATCGCGCTCTATCGCATGAGCTACGTCTCGCTCGCCGACGTGATCCGGTACACCGGCGGGACGAAGCGCTGCCACAACGGCGGGAACATCGGGCCACCCGGGTCGGACGCTTCGGGCAAGCTCGCCTTCCTGCCGAACCACGGCTACGAGATCGTGGTCACGTCGAGCATCGCGGTCGGCACAAAGGACCAGGGCACACGCACGCTGCAGCTGTCGGAAGCGCTCTACTTCCGGACGAAGGGCCTCCCCGGGCTCAACGCCTGCCCGAACGTCGGCGACGACATCCGCCGGCACGTCGATACGACCTATCCGGTACGCCGCGCGACGCCCCTGTACCGACAGGAGCCGTGCGTCCTCGCGTTCGAGAACTCGCTGAGCTCGATCCTTCCGATCGACCGCACGCCCGGCCCGACCGACCCGCCCGAGAAGGCCCAGATGTTCCCGCTGGAGCTGAACATCGACCGCGTGAGCTCGTTGAACGGGATGAAGCGTCTCACCGTCCCGAGCTACGACTGGATCCTCGCCCACCGGGCGAACCCGTATCCACCCATCTACTACCTGGCGGAGCCCGCCTATGCGAACAGCAAGGTGCGGCTCGCCCGGTCGAACGACCCGCTCGTGCTCCGTCACGAGACGGTCAAACTGGCGGTCGGCACGTGCGGCCCGCCGAAGCTCGACCACGCCAGTCAGGTGCTCCTTCACGAGCCGATCGACGAGAACGGGGCGCCCGGTCTGTGGGAGGTGACTACCGGCTATCGGGCGACCGTCCGGCAGGAGGGAGGCCCGTTCACCGAGCGCTCGGGCTTCGACATCTACGACCTCGGCGCGTTCATCATGCAGGCCGACGGCAGCGCCCACGCGACGCTCTGGTCCGTGGACGGAGACGCGAATCTCGTCGGGCCGAAGGGAGCAGGCGGCCGCCACTACGCGAGCTGCGGCGAGCTGAGCTGGGACCACCTCCAGGTCCACTCGCGGATCGATCTCGCGGGCGCGAGCGCGGCGGGGATCGCGGTCGGCGTCAGCGACGGCACGCCCGTCCCCCAGGCGGTGCTCGCGACGGTCGAGCCCGACGGCGCCGGACACAGCCTCGTCGTGCGAATTCGCGACGGTGCCGGTGAGCGCGAGCTCGGCCGGGCCGCCGTCACCCTCAGCGGGCCGTTCCTCCTCAGCGTCGTCGCCTACGACGACGTCGTCCGCGCCTCAGTCGGCACGGTCTCCGTCGACGGACCCCGCGGTGCAGTCCGCGAAGGCCGCATCGCCCTCGTGGCGGCCGGCGCGGCGAAGTTTGCGGGGATCTCAGTCGCCGCGCTCGACATCTACTCGTTCGACTTCCTCACGAGCAAGTACGCCTCGTTCGGCGAGCACATCGACTCATACGACGGAAGCCTGCCAACCCTCGCCGCGGGTGCGCTCGGCGGGACGCCGGCTCCGATCGCGGCCGTCCTCGCGAGCAACGCGGCCGAGCTGGCCCAGGTGATGGCGGCGACGGCGGACCCGCAGGAGCGCCAGAGGCTCTTCGACACGATCGTCAGTGCGCTCGGCATCGGATTGCGCAAGGACTCGACAGCGGTGACGATCACGCGGCTCACCGACGCGGGCGGGACGTTCGGGCACGTGTGCGAGTCGCCGGAGCCGATCTCCGTCACACGCGACGTCACCGTACGGCTGACGAAGCACATCCGCGTCTGGGTGCCAGGACCGTTTCCCGTCGCGCCGCCGCTGCCGCCTCTCACACTGGAGGCGATCGCGGCCGAGGCGCTCGCGTCGCCCGGTCCTGTTGAGAGCAACACCCTCCAGCAGGCGCTCGCGAACGTCACCTTCGGCGAGCAGCAGGTCAGCGCATCCGAGGCGCCGTCGGCGTTTTCGCCGGAGGACCAGATCGCGCGGGTCGTCGCCACGCCGGAGGGCAACCGAGTCGAGCTGTACGACCCTCCGGCCGACGGCGCCGCTGGTGCAGCGATAGGCGCCCTTCGCAAGACGATGACGCCGGCGGAGGCGGCGCTTCAGCCGGACTACGCGGGCGCTGCGCGGCTCGCGCCCGGGTCGATCGCCGTCGTGAAGCCGGGCGGCGTGATCGGGCCGATCGTGTACGGCCACTGGGAGGACGAGGAGATCGTCGTTGCCGTCACGACGCTGACCAACGGTGACGAGACGAAGATCCTCCTTCTCAGCGGCATGCCGCTGACCGCCGGGAAGTACACGCTCTACCTGACCCTCGACCGCGACCGCTGGTCGATCTCGACCGGGTCGGATCCCGAGCAGCACTACCACGACGAGCGCGCGATCCCGCTCGAGTGGTAAAGCGAGAGCCGCAGGCTCAGGGGCTCGAGTTAAGCTACGCGCGAGCGTCGGGCCGGCGAGCCTGGCGTGCGGACCGGGCAGCAGCGCTGCCTCCCCGGCCAGCGCCTGCTCGTAGTCGACCAGGGACATCATCTGGCAAGCCGAGTGCCTGCTGTTGATGTTGTAGTTCTGGATCCAGCTGCTGACCTGGCCCGGCTGCTGCTCTGGTGGCGAGTGCTCCACCGAGCAGAACTCGAACTCCAGGGCGGAGCCGGGCCGGTGAGCCGCGAATCTCGTCCGCGATGCCGCGCGAGTCCAGCCACCAGGCCATGGCCAGAACGAGCGGGACGCAGCCCCGATGGTTCTCTCTGCGCAGCAATTCGTGGCATGTCGTCTGTGGCACCTGCACTGCGGGTTGTCCTATCCCGGCTTGGCCAGGTTGCGCCGCTCGTCGGTTCCCGCAACCGGCCTCTCGCTGCGCTCGCCCGGGCAGGCCACAGATCTTTCCCCGGGCCGCGGGCACTTCCGGGTGTCGGCTGCGCCGGCGCAGTCCTTCTTGATGGCCCGCTGGGGAAACATCTTGGCCCGCCCGGCCGGCCGGTGTGACGGTCCCCTTCCTGCGCGGCGTGACCACTAGGCCGCCGGGAAGGACCCCACAGTCCCAGGCCGCCACCCAAGGCAGCCAGTCCTCCCGGCCCGCGCACCCAGGGAGGATGCCATGAACCCAATCTCGATCACTGTCACCGGCCGGCTCGGCGATGACCCTCGCACCTTCTCGACGGCACCGACGGCGTCGAGTTGCGGCTCGCCCTTGACCTGCCCGCCCGCGGCTCGGGTGAGGGGGTCACCCGGTGGGTGAAGGTCACCGCCTACGGGCTGCTGGCCACACGCACTGCCGAGTCGGTGGGCAAGGGTGACCGGGTCACCGTGATCGCCGATGACATGATCGCCGAAGCCTGGACCGCGACCGGCAGCGGTGAGCCGCGCGCCCGGGTCACCCTCCGCGCCAGGGAGATCGCCGCATCGATGGCGTTCGACTCGCTGCGCACCAGCTACGCCGCCCGCAAGGCCGCCCGCAAGGCAGCCCGCGCCGCCGCCACCGGCCAGGACAGCGACCTGGCCGCTGGTGAGCAGGCCGAGGTCCGGGTCCTGCGTGGCGTCACCACCACCTGAACCCCACCGGCCAGGAGCCGGGGCCGGGCACCACGCCCGCCCCGGCTCCTTCCCTGTCTGCCCTGCATCCCCTCGTCTGGAAGGACCCTGCGATGACTACCTCTTCTGGCCGGCCGCCGGTGCGGATCAGCACCCCGGCGGGCCTGCTCGCTGTGATCCCGTTCCTGCTCGGGTTCACCCCCACCGACAGCCTGGTGGTGATCGGGTCCGCGAACCCGCTGGGCCGGATCCGGGTCGCGCTGCGTTACGACCTGCCCGACCCGCCCGACGCCGAACTCGCGGGAGAGATCGCCGCGCACGCCACCGCCGTGCTGGCCCGCCAGCACGCCACCAGCGCCGTGATAACCGGCTATGGCCCGGGGCGGCTGGTCACGCCGGTCGCTGACGCCGTCCGGCAGGCCGCCGCCCGTACCGGGGTGATATTGCGCGACGTGCTACGGGTGGAGGGCGGCCGTTACTGGTCGTATCTGTGCCGTGAGCCCTCGTGCTGCCCGTCCGATGGTGTCCCGTTCGACGCGGCCGGGCATCCGGCGGCCAGGCTGCTGACGGGGGTCGGGCTGGCGGTCCTGTCCGGCCGGGCCGAGCTGGCCGCCACCATCGCGCCGGTCACCGGTGCCGAGGCCGAGGCGATGGCGGAGGCGACCCGGCGGGCCGAGCGGGCTGGGACCAGGCTGATCGCCGGGGGTGGTCCTGCCGCGCTGGACGCGCCGGGGCTGGCGGCGGTGCGCTCGGCGATCGAGGTCTACCGGCGCGGCGGGTCGGTTACCGCGGCGGTCGGTCACGCGTGGCTGGCGCTGGTGCTGACCCGGCTGCGCATCCGCGACGACGCCTGGGCGCGGATGGACCCGGCCCATCACCGTGAGCACGGCCGCCTGTGGACCGGCCTGGTGCGCCGCGCTCAGCCCGGGTACGTCGCTGCCCCGGCCTGCCTGCTCGCGGTTACCGCCTGGCAGGGCGGCGACGGCGCCCTCGCCAACGTCGCGCTCGACCGGGCGCTCGCCGATCACCCCGGCTACTCGATGGCGCTGTTGCTGCGCGACGCCCTCGCCAGCGGGGTGCCTCCGTCGGCGGCCGCCCCGCCCATGACCCCCGAAGAGGTCGCCGACAGCTATGCCCCGCCCGGCGACGCCGAGGATCCGCCCGGCCCGGCGGGGCACGTCACTGGGACCTGAACCGCTGGTGTGCGCGGGCCGGGGAGCGCTCCGGCCCGCGCACAGTCCTGGCGCCCACCCACCGGCGAGCGTTTGGTCACATGCGGGCCGATGGGCGCAGTTCGGCCCAGACCACCTTGTAGATCTGCTCGCCCTCGGTGGGGTACCAGCCCCACCGAGGGCTGAACGCCTCCACCAGCAGGAGGCCCCGGCCGCTGCCGGACTCCAACCCCGTGTCCATGCGTAACGGAGGCTGCCGGCTGGCGTCGCCAACCACGATCAGCAGCCAGGTGGTGTCGGAAACCAGCCACAGCCGCACCGGCGGCAACGGAGGCGGCAGGCACTGGGTGGCGGCGATCGCGTTGCTGACCAGTTCGGAGACGATCAGGCACGCATCCTGGCACAGGCCCGCGAACCCTCACTCCCGCAGCACCAGGTCGGTGTGGCCGCGGGCGCAAGGGACCGCGCTGGGCAGCGGCCCCAGTGCCAGCCAGGTCCGCAGCGGCCACCGGCCCGCCGCGTAGCCGTGGTGTGAGGGTGGGACCGGGGCTGGCCCGCCATGGCGGGCCCTGGCCGGGGCACCAGCGGGGCATTGTGTCCCGGACTCGCTCACGCCCGGTCCCCACCAGGCTTGCGGCCAACACCGGCGTACGCCCAGCGGGTGCCGCCCTGCGCGTAGTACTCGGCCGTCGGCCGCCACTGCGACAGGAACACCACGCCCGGCTCGACCAGATCGAAACCGCCTAAGAACCGGGTGACGTCGGCCCGGGACCGCGGCACCAGCGGAGCAGAGGCCCGGTCGTAGATAGCGGTCACCTGGCCGATCGTCGCTGTGTCACGTTCGTCAGCGGTGACATGGGTGATCAGCTGTAGCTGCCTGGGCACAACACCTCGCGTAATAGGGTGACGACGCTGTACGGGTCTTCGGCATTGGTGAGAAAATGGAGCACCAGGCTCATGCACAACGCCACCGGGTGGGAGAAATCGATCGGTTCGCGTAGCTGCGGATTGGCGATGATCCGTTCGGGTTGCCGCAGGTCGCCTTTGACGATGGTGACGCCGTCAAGACCGTGCAGAAGTGACTGGGCGCGGCCGATGACGGCCGGGTCGTTGTCCACGTAGACCACCCGGGCGTCTGCGTTGTGCTGGCGTGCGAGCTGGTGGACGTTGCCCTGGGTCGGGAGGCCTGGCCCGATGTCGAGGAACTGCCGGATGCCTGCTTCTTCGGTGAGGTACCGGATCGCCCGGCGCAGGAACTCGCGGTTCTCCAGGGCCGCCAGTGGCACATCCGGCACCGTGCCGAGCACCTTGCGGGCGGCTTCCCGGTCCTGCGGATAGTTGTTCGTGCCGCCCAGGTAATAGTCGTAGATGCGCGCCACGTTCGGCGGACTGGAATCCGCGTTACCCATCACGATCCCCGCATCCGCCTTTTCGCCTGCCGGCTCATTGACGGCCCAAGTCAAGCCATCGGCTCCGTTTTGTGCCAGCGCATGGCGGGGGCAGGTATGTGGCAAAGATGTTGCATGAGCCATCCGTTCTGCCAAGGAATCGGTGTGGAGGGTTACCGTGGCCGTAGGCGGAAGGGAGGGCACGGGGTTGGCGCTCAAGCGGCTGCGGCTGGCGCAGCGCCGGAAGGCGCTCGGCTACACCCAGGAAGGGCTGGCCGGGCGGCTCGGGTGCGAGCGCACCACCGTCATCCGCTGGGAGCGGGCGGAGACCGAACCCCAGCCCTGGCTGCGGCCCAGGATCTGCCAGGTCCTGCAGCTCACGGCCGGGGAGTTGCAGGCACTGCTGGACGATGTGGTGGAACTGCCTGACCAGCGGGACGGGTCCGCGCTGGTGTCCTCGGTGCCGCTGGACTTCACGCTGCCGGCCGACCGTGTCGCCGCGGTGCTGGAGGGCTTCTCCGCGCATGACATCGCCAGCCGGCACGAAGCCTTAGCCGGTCAGGCTGTCATCAGCGGCGCGGCGCTGCTGCAGCCGGTCCGCAGTGGGCAGCGGCGCTGATCCGGCCAGGTGGCGGCCCGCTGGACGTCGGCGCCGATGAGGTCGGTGAGCTGGAGCAAGCGGTGACGCTGTTCCGCCGGTGGGACGCTTCCGGGGCTGGTGGGCTGCGGCGCAAGGCGGTGGTGGGACAGCTCAACGCGGTCGCGGAGACCCTGACCATGCGGCAGCCGCCCAGGATGAGCCAGCGGCTGTTCCAGGTCACCGCCGAACTCGCGCAACTGGCNNCGGGCTGGATGGCCTACGACCAGGGGCTTTCCGCGCAGCGTTACTACCTGCTGGCGCTGCATGCCTCCCGCGAAAGCGCATGCCCTGATCTGGGTGCCAAGGTCATCGCTGACATGACCCAGCTGTCGACCGCGCTCGGCAACTACGAGGACAGCCTGAACCTCGTGCACACGGCGCTGTTCAGCCTGCCGCGCCACGCCAGCCACCTGGTCCGCTCCGAACTGCTCGGCCTCGAAGCGCGCGCCTACGCACAACTCGGTGAGATCGGCCACGCCGCCCGTTCGGCCGAAACCAGCGTCGCCGTCTACGAAGAAGCCCCAGCCGAACCGGTCCCGGACTGGCTGCACTACATGACGCTGGCCGAGGTCGACTGCCTGGCCGCCAACGCCTACACCGAACTGGCGCTGCACGCCAGCGAGCACCGCCACTGGCAGCACTACGCCACCAAAGCCGAAGTGCACTGCCTGCGGGCCCGGCACAGCCGCGGCGAGGACTACGTCCGCAGCCGCATCTTCGACGAGATCAGGCTGGCCAGAGTCCGGCTCGCCCAGCGCGAGCCAGCCGAGGCGGCCGAGGCCGGGCTGCACGCGCTCCGGCTCGCTGAAGACACGCGGTCGTCGCTTGTCGCGGGCTGGCTCATCCGGTTCAGCCACGATCTGACCGGGCGGTACCCGGACCTGGCCGGCACCGCCACCTTCACCGGCGAGGCCGGCCGGTATGTCCGCACGGCCGCGCCCCAGCGGCTGGGTGAGCTGGCATGACCAGCGACACGATTACCTTTCATGTGCTCGGCGGCGAGGAGGCTCTGGCGCACCTGGATGAACTGCGGGGCCTGTATGCCGAGGTCTATGCCGAGCCGCCGTATGGGTGGGACGACGAGCACGCCGATCTGTTCGCTGAGCGCTTCACGGTGCAGGCCCGGCAGGACGGCTTTGCCCTGGTCGAGGCCCGGCATGGTGGGGAACTGGTGGGGTGCTGCTTTGGCGTGACGCTGCTGCCGTCCACGCCGTGGTGGAGTGGGCTGCTTGACCCGGTCCCGGCCGACGTTACCGACGAGCGCCCGGGCCGGACGTTCGCGGTGGTGGAACTGCTGGTCCGCAAGCCCTGGCGGCGGCAGCACATCGCCCGCACCATGCACGACCTGCTCCTCCACGGCCGGCCCGAGGAACGCGCAACCCTGACCGTCCTGCCAGCCGCCATCCCGGCCCAGACGGCCTACGCCAAGTGGGGATGGCGCAAGGTGGCCCAGAAACGAAACCCGCTGCCCGGGTCGCCGGTGTTCGACGTGCTGGTGAAAGAGCGCGACTGGGGGCCGGCTACGGCAGGCAGCGGCGAGTAGCCCTGCCGCATCGAAACCGTCCTCCCCAAGCTCAAGCCGCAGCCGGTGGACTGCTCCAGAGCCAGCGCATGATCCCTGGGGGGATCGCGGCCAGACCCAGGCCCTGGCACAGGTCAGGGGCGAAGCCAGGTGACGTCCCACAGGTAGATCCGGGCCGGGGTGCGTGTGGGCATGTCGAGGTCGAGGTTGTCGCCGGTGGCGAGAACCTTGCCGTCTGGGCTGAACGCGGCTGTGCCGATGTCGTACCCGGCCGGATCAGTTAGGGCGGCCTCGCGTTGATGGGTCGCGGTGTTCCACAGGTAGACGGTCCCTTCGGCGCCGTCGTGGCCGATGCTCTCGACGACGGCCAGGGTCTTGCCGTCCGGGCTGAACGC
>DPMS01000357.1 GCA_003541285.1 Actinomycetota bacterium | reverse complement strand
GGGCCGGCTGCGGGCCGCGGCCCAGGTGATGGAACTGGTCCTGCTCGGCGGCGGCGCCACCGCCCGGTGCGCGCCCCTGGTGGACCCCTGCGACGCGCCGCTCCTGGACGGGCTGGCGGTGCTGCGGGCGGTGGGCGCCGCGTCCCTGGTCAGACCATCTGACGGGCTGCCAGCCGCTTGAACGTGCCCTCCACCGCCATCAGTTCGTCGAACGTGCCAGCCTGCACCAGCCGCCCGTCCTCCAGCACGTAGATCCGGTCGGCGTTGCGGATCGTGCTGAGCCGGTGGGCGATGACCACGCGGGTCGTCCTGAGCGCGTCGATGTGCTGTGACACCTGGGCCTGCGCCCTGTCGTCGAGCGCGCTGGTGGCTTCATCGAAGAACAGGAGCCTGGGCTTGCGGGCCAGCGCGCGGGCGATCATCATCCGCTGTACCTGGCCGCCGGAGAAGGCGAGCCCGCCCTCGCCGAGGATCGTGTGCATGCGCATGGGCATCTGGCGGATGTCGTCGGCCAGTTCGGCCGCCTCGGCCGCCGCCCAGGCATCGGCCTCGTCCCCGGTGCTGTCCCCCAGGATCGTGGACAGGATCTCGCCGGGCAGCGGCCTGGCCTCCTGCATGACCACGCCGAACTGCCGCCGGACCGCACGGGGGTCGAGTGCCTTGAGGTCCTTGCCGTCGTAGAGCACGGTGCCTGAGCTCGGCTGATCTAGCCCGAGCAGCAGCCGCAGCAGGGTCGACTTCCCCGATCCGGACGGGCCGGTGATGGCGACGAACTCCCCCGGCCGGACGTCGAATGACACGTCCTGGATCACCGGCGGGCTGCCCGGGTCGTAGCTGAACGAGACGTCACGGACCGAGATCTGGCCGGACAGGATGCCGGGCTCGGCGGTCACGATCTCCTCCACCGGCTCGCTGAGGACCGGCAGGAGGCGCTGCCAGAGTGGGATGACGGTCAGCAGCGGGCCGACGGTCAGCGCCACCCCGGTGAGGGCCGCGGTGAACTGGCCGAGCGCGGTCACCGTCGCAATGAAGTCACCGGGCGAGATCTTGCCGACGAGTACGGCGCCGGCCACGCCGAACAGGCCGACTGACAGGGCGGACGGAAGGGCGGCGATCACCGCGAAGATCCAGGCCTGGAGGCGCCCGGCGGAGTAGGTCTCGCGCTGCTGGAGCCGGAAACGGGACGCCCATCGCGCCATCAGGCGTGCCTCGGCCCCGGCGATGCGCATCTTGTTGACGCCCCGCAGGATCTGGAACAGGTCGGCCGCGTTGTCGCCGGTGAAATCGAAGACGCGGTGCTCGTGGGCGATGACCCGCAGGTTGAGCAGCACCAGCACCGCCGCCACGACGACCAGGATGCCCAGGGCGACAGCGCCGAGCAGCGCGGAGTACACGAACAGCAGCACCACGTTGAAGACGGAGAATGTCAGCGTCAGGAAGGACGTGACCACTGCACCCGACAGCTGCTGGCGGATGATCTGCAGGCCGCCGGCCCTGGTCGCGAGGTCCCCGGTGTCGTAGCGCCGCAGGAACGTGGCTGGCAGCTGGAGGATCCGGTCCATCAGCCCCGGGTCCAGGCTGGCCTCCAGGTGTCCCGAGATGCGGACGACGACCAGGTTCTGGGCGAGGGCGACCAGGCCCCAGGTGATGGTCGCGCCGATCAGGAGCAGGGAGATGGCGAGCAGCAGCGACCTGTTCCCCGTGGGCAGGACCTGGTTGTAGACCACCGACGTGACCATGGGGGTGATCAGCGTGACCAGGCCGGCCAGGGTGCCCAGCGCAACGAGGAGCCAGACCTCCTGGCGCAGCCGGGGCAGCACCGATCCGAGCAGGGCCTTGGCCGAGTGGGCCTCGGCCGGCAGCGGCCGGTAGATCGCGTAGGCCTGCGGGGCGAGGCGGCCGGCCAGTTCCTGATCGACCCGGACTGTGTCGCCGGTCGAGGGATCGAAGAGCAGGTAACGCGAGCGGGCCGGGATCAGTGCCACCGGGCTGTCACCATCGGCTATAAATCCCAGCAGAACGGTGCCGGCCTGGGACCACCACCCGGCGTGCAGGGTCACCACCCGGGCCCGGCACCCGGCCGCGGTCACTCTGGCCCCCACCGGATCCCTGTCGTCCTCCTCCAGTCCACGCTGGGCGGGGATGTCCACCCCGAGCTGGCGCCCGATGCGGGCCAGCGCCAGATTCAGCTGGGCCAGCTGGCTGCCCGGAGCCCTGCCCAGCGGCTCCCGGCGGTCCACCACCTCGACCAGGTCGGCCAGGGCGGAGTCAAGAATGCGGTGCTGGCGGTCCTGCTCCGACCCGATCCGCTCGCTGTCCGCCTCGTCGGCCTGTGCCGCCCTGCGTACCGTCTGTGCCACCGCCGCCCCGAACGTCTGCCTGGCCGCGGAGATCCGGGCATCGGGGGATGCGGGCGGCTCCGCGCCCGGCGCCTGGGCCGCGGGCGCCGCGGGCCCAGGTGCCGCCGGCCCGGCCGGCCCCCCGGCCCCATCGGGCATCGCGGCGGTGAAGTCCTCGACGTGCCGGGCGAGGGCGGCGGGCTCGATCATCTGCCGCAGCGCCGTTCCACGCACGCTGATCAGCTCGGTGCCCGCCCGCCCCACCGCGAGCAGCCGCCATCCGGGCGGGATCTCGGGTTCGCCGCCGAGCCAGGCGAGTGTCCCCGCCCCCACGGTGCCCAGCAGCCGCCGTCTGCCGTACGTGCCCGCCACGTGCTGCTGCAGGAACAGGTCGAGAATGCCGTCCAGGACATACCAGGCGGTGTCGCCGGCGAGCTCGACCGGGCGGTTGGCCCCCACCTGGTGCCGCGTGCCGTGGGAGACGAGCGGTTCCCTGAGGTCGGCGGGCCGCGGGCCGGCCGCCGTGGTGGTCTTGTCAGCCATGTGAGACGAGTTCGTGGTAGAGCCCGCGGAGGGCGAGCAGTTCCTCGTGGGTGCCCCGCTCTGTCACGTTCCCCCGGTCCAGGACGATGATCTGATCACAGTCCCGGATGGTTGAGAGCCGGTGCGCGATGAGCAGGCAGGCGCAGCCGCGGCGGCGCAGATTGGTGTCGATCTGCTGCTCGGTGACCGCGTCCAGCGCGCTGGTCGCCTCGTCCAGGACCAGCAAGGTGGGGTTGATCGCCAGCGCCCGGGCAAACTCCAGGCGCTGGCGCTGGCCCCCCGAGAAGTTCCGCCCGGCCTCGGTGACATGGTGGGCGAATCCTCCCGGCTTGGCCTGGATCTCCTCGGAGATGCAGGCATCCTCGGCCGCCTGCACCACATCCCGGGGCGGGATCGACTGGTCGAAGAACCGGATGTTGTCGGCGACACTCCCGCTGAACAGCAGGATCGACTGATCCACCTTGGCCAGCGAGGCGGCCATGACCTCGCGCGGGATGGCATCGCGTGGCATGCCGTCCAGCAGGATCTCCCCCGACCAGGGCTGGAACAGCCCGACGACCAGGTTCGCGATGGTGGACTTGCCGCTGCCGGTCGGGCCGACCAGGGCGACCCGCTCACCCGGCTGCATCGTGACGGTCAGGTCGCTGATGAGTGGCGGCTCGTTGGGCACGTATCCGAATGTGACGCCGCGCAGCTCCAGGTGACCGCGCAGCCTGGCCTCCCGCCGGGGCGCACCGCCCGGCGGCTGGGCCGGTGGCGCTGCGGCACCGCCCGGCACCGCGGCCGTGGTCAGGGCCAGGGTGTCCAGTGGCTGGTTGAGGACATCGCCGATCTGCTGCATCCAGGCGCGTGCGTTCTGGAACTGGCTGGCCACCGATACCAGCTGGGCGATGGGCGCGAAGAAGGACACCGCCAGCATCTGGAAGGCGATCAGCTTCGGCAGTGCGAAGTCGTGGTTGATCACCAGCAACCCGCCGACGGCCAGCACCACGACCGTGTTGAGCATGGTGAGGAAACCGGGAACCACCAGCAGTGACTGGGTGAGGAAGCCCAGCTTCTGCTCGGCGTTGAGCGCCCGGGCCTGGGTGCCGGACCAGCGGCTGAAGAAGTCACTCTCCGAGCCAGTGGCCCGGATGTCGTCCATCATGCTGATACCGAGGTAGGTGTAGCCGCTGAGCCGCATGAGCGTCTGCTGCAGATTCTGGTTCAGGGCGATCCGGGCCCGGGAGACGGTCACCAGCATCACCAGGTTGAAGGCGGCGACGCCCAGGGCGACCAGGCCCAGGATCCAGTTCAGGCCGAGCAGGACGGCGCCGAACAGCAGCATGGTGATGATGCTGATGGCCGCGGTGGCCAGCTGGCCGGAGAGCAGTTCGGCGACCTGGGAGTTGAGCTGGACCCGGCTCACCAGCCCGCCCGGGGATCGCGCGTCGAAGAACCGGGTGGGCAGCCGGAGCAGGTGCCACAGGAACCCCGCCGACATGCGGATCGACAGCTTGGTCCGCAGGCGCAGCAGGACCCGCTGCTGGAACAGGTTCAGCGCGAAAAGCATCAGGGTGACGAGGGCGGCCAGGATCACCACCTTCGTCGCCCAGCTCAGGTTCTGCTGGACGAGCACCTGGTCGACGAAGACAGAGGTGAGCAGCGCGGCGACGGTTGTGGGCACCACGAGCGCAATCCCGGCGAGCGCGGCATAGCCGATCCCGGCCCGCGACCGCGACAGCAACGACAGCATCTCCAGCAACGGCCGCCGCCGGCGGCGGCGTGGGTCCGGCCGGAAGCCGGGGCCGGCGCTGAACGCCAGCACGATCCCGCTGTAGCTCTCGGCGAACTCCGCCACAGACACGCTGCGATGGCCGGACGCGGGGTCGTTGAGCCGGACCTTGTGCCGCCGGAAACCTTCCACGACCAGGAAGTGGTTCTGGTTCCAGAAGACCACGAACGGTGGCTCCAGGGCGCGGACCTCCTGCGCGTCATGGCGGTACCCGGCCGCCTCCAGCCCGAAGCTCTTGGCCGCCTCGATGATCTTGAGGGCGTTCACGCCGTCGCGCGACACCGCGCACGCCTCCCGCACCTCTTCGAGCAGCACGTCCCGGCCGAGCCAGTTCAAGATCATGGTCAGCGCCGCCGCGCCGCACTCGGTGGCTTCCATCTGCAGGACTGCCGGAGTCCGTACGAGGTGGTGGGCCGTGCCCTCGGTCGTCGCCATGGGTTGCCGCCAGCTAGAAGACGTAGTTGATGGGGTGAGTGCTGCCCACGATTACCGTGACCGAGGTCACGTCCCCGGCATCGGCCGTCCCGCCGCCCGCTTTCAGCCCGGTGGGGGCGACGGTGATGGCGACGACCGATCCGCTCGGTGCCACGATGTCGGCCAGCGCCGGGCTGCCGATCCCGCTGGCGACCTCCTGCCTGGTTATCGGCAGCGCGCCTACGTGGACGACCTGCCCGGGAAACGTCTGCCCCCCGGGGAACGACAGGAGCGCCCGCATTCCCTGGAACACCAGCTGGGCATCGGTCGGCTTGAGGAAGGCCAGGATCACCTCCGGCCCCCGCACCGCGGTGATCGAGGACATCGGCTGGCCCTTGACGACGGTGGCCCCCACCCCCACTTCCAGGTTGAGCACGCGGCCGC
>DPMS01000667.1 GCA_003541285.1 Actinomycetota bacterium | reverse complement strand
GGCAGCGGGCTGGCCTGGTCATGACGGCTGCGAGGCGGTCCGCCCGGGGGGGCTGCCTTCTGTCCACCAAGGAACCTACGCTAACGTAACCTACGTAGCCGTAGGTTGGAGGGCTCCATGGTGACGCATAACTCTGGCATGCTGCCCGCCCTCATCCAGGGCGGCATGGGTGTGGCCGTCTCTTCGTGGCCTTTGGCGCGGGCTGTGGCTGCCACCGGCCAGCTCGGCGTTGTGTCGGGCACGGCACTCGATGCTGTGCTCGCCCGCCGGCTGCAGGACGGCGACCCCGGCGGTCACGCGCGGGCGGCGCTGACGGCCTTCCCCGTCCCGGAGGTCGCCGCGCGGGTCCTGGAGCGCTACTTCCGCGCGGGTGGCCGTGCACCGGGAACGCCGTATGCCCCGGTCCCCCGGCTCAGGCTGCACCAGGACCGCCGCGCACAGGAACTCGCCGTGGTGGCGAACTTCGCCGAGGTCTGGCTGGCCAAGCAGGGCCACCAGGGCCCGGTGGGGGTGAACTTCCTGGAGAAAGTCCAGATGGCGACGCCTGCGGCGGCTTACGGCGCGATGCTCGCCGGCGTCGACGTGGTGCTGGCCGGCGCTGGCATCCCGCGGGAACTGCCCAGGCTGCTCGATGCGCTGGCCAGCCACGAGCCGGTAAGCCTGCCGGTCGATGTCACCGGCGCACCCGACGGTCAGCGGCACACCGCCGACCTGGATCCCGCTGCCCTGCTCGGCACGGCCCTGCCGCCGCTGCGGCGCCCCGCCTTCCTGGCCATTGTCTCCGCGCACGTCCTCGCGGAATACCTCGCCCGCGATCCGGCGATCCGCCCGGACGGGTTCGTTATCGAGGGACCACTGGCCGGCGGCCACAACGCACCACCACGGGGCCGGCTCACGCTGGACGACGACGGCCAGCCCCGCTACGGCACACGCGACGACGCTGACCTGACCCGGCTGGCCGCGATCGGCCTGCCGTTCTGGCTCGCCGGCTCCTACGGCACCCCAGCCAGGCTGCAGGAGGCCCTCGCCGCCGGCGCCGCCGGCGTGCAGGTGGGCACCCTGTTCGCCCTCAGCCACGAATCCGGGTTGCGCCCCGACCTGCGCTCACAACTGCTCGGCCAGGTCCGCGACAGCACCTTGCGCGTGCGCACCGACCCGGCGGCCTCGCCCACCGGGTTCCCGTTCAAGGTCGCGCAGCTGCCGGGCACCCTGGCCGACCCGCTGCGGTACAGCGCACGGCCACGGCTGTGCGACCTGGGTTACCTGCGCACGCCATACCTGCGGCCCGAGGGTGCCGTCGGCTACCGCTGCCCAGGCGAACCCACCCACATGTACCTGCGCAAGGGCGGCGACGCCACCGACGCCGCCGGCCGCTCATGCCTGTGCAACGCGCTGCTCGCCAATGTCGGGCTCGGCCAGACCCGCCGCAGCGGCTACACCGAGGATCCGCTGGTCACGCTCGGGTCCAGCCTCGACGGCATCCGCGCCATGCTCCAGCACCACCCACGGGGCTGGTCAGCCGCCCAGGCCGTGACATGGCTGCTCGCCCATCAACTGTGATCGGATGCGCTTACCTCCGGCTTCCAGACCTGGCGCCCACGCCCGCCCACAGTCCGCAGCCCAGCCAGGTCCTCAGCCTTATCGCGCCGGTACCAGACGTCCATTGAGCGGGTGACTATTGCAGTGACCTTTGCCCCTGTGCCGGCGCCCGGGGCAGCGGTGATGGTTGAGCATGTTCATCACACGGGAGCTGATAGTCGACGCCGCGTTCGGCGCTGCCCAGGCACGGCTGGTGCGGGTCCTGGACGCCGGTGGTCTGACCGGGCCTTCGCAGGTGGCCTACGCAGGAGGACTCACCCGCCTGATCAGGGTCGGTCCGTTCGGCGACATGCCCGGCGTCTCCAAACTGGTCCAGGTATGCTTCCTCAGCCCTGTGCAGCATGGCCGCACCATGGCAGTCCCGCTGCGCTGGGAGGCGACCGGGCCGGCCGGTGGGCTCTTCCCCGTGCTGGACGCCGACCTGATTCTCGCGGCAGACGGCGAGGACAGGACCCGGGTGGCGCTGGCCGGCTGCTACCGGCCGCCCATGGGGCGGCTCGGAGCCGACCTGGACCGGGCGGTCCTGCGCCGTGTTGCCACTGCCACGATCCGCACTCTGCTGCGCAGCGTCGCCGACACTGTTGCCACCCCTGCCGTCGGAGGGCATCGCCGCAACGGGCACGCGGCCAGGGCCGCATAACCGCACCCGGCAGGTTGTCACCCCCTCGTGGGCCTCACACCTGGTCTGCGTTCTGGCCGTGGATCATCCCAGGTATCGGCCAGGCAGCCGGCGAGCCGCCGGTGCCGTGGGCGCCGCACTGTCCGCCCCTGGCCAGAACCACCGCGGGATCCGGCCGAATCGCGCAGCTAGGTGTGGGAGCGGCGGATGATTCGCATCATCTTCAGGTTGATGCGGGCGAAGCGCCAGAGCTGCCACGGGACGAATGTCCGCAGGAACAGCGTCCAGCGGGTGGGCCGGGTGACATAGCGCGCGGTTTCAGCTGTCACCTTCGCGGGGCTGCTGGCTGCGCCGCTCTTGGCCTGGGCGGGCGGCTGGACGGGCGGGTCACTGGCTGCCATGGTCGGTTACTCCGGGATGAGGGCCCAGCCTGGGCGGAGCCTGGCCTTGTACAGGAACATGTGGTGCAGCAGGATCTTGATCCAGTGCCCGGCGAGGCCGATCTCGCCGAACGTCTGGTTCATGTCGCGCCCGTACTGCGGGTAGCGCGCGAAGTCCGGGACGATCGGGTACACGGTCATCGACGCTGCTGTGCCGGTGAGCAGGTGCGCACCCGCCGACGCCACGCAGGCCGCGCCCATCTCGGCCATCGACGCCGAGCGGGTCGGCCGCTCGGCACCGCGGATCATGTCGACGATGCTGCGGGCGACGGCCTTGCCGATCTCGGCCGAGGGCATTCCCGTCCGCGGCGGCGCCGGGGCGATGAGGGTGCCGTTCGGGCTGGTGTGCGGCAGCGAGATCGCATGCGGCGGGGCGAAGGCGATCCCGGCGGCGAAGATGTTGGGGTAGGCGGGTGACTGGTAGGTGCGTGGCCAGTCGCCGGGTGCCCACTGCTCATAGGGCTTGGCGCCGTAGTCCGCGTCCACTCGCATGAAGTCGTTGGCCAGGAACAGGCGGCCGGTGATGTCCCCGCCGTCGCGGTCATAGGCCCGCAGGCCGACGCCGGAGAACGGCGGCAGCAGCATGGCGAAGTCAAATTCCTGCTCGCGCTGCACCCCGTCCAGTGTCTCATAGCAGACCCGGTCCTCCTCTACCTTGCTGACATGGGCACGGGTGATCCAGTCGATGCCGCGCTCGGCGAACAGGGACTCGGTGAACAGGTTGCTGGGCACCACGTAGCCGCCGCGCCTGAGGTGCATCCCGCCCATGCCGAAGTCGCCCAGCTCGTACTCGTTGGTGATCCAGACGATCTCCGCCTTGTCCCGTACCTTGCGGGCCCGCAGCTCGAATTCGAGGTTGACGATGTACTCGAACGCCGCTCCCTCACAGGTGCAGGTGCCGTGACCGACGCCGACGAGGAAGCGCTGCCGCTCGCCGCGGCGCATCCGCTGGACCGCCTCGTCGAGTGCCGCCGATGTCTGGAGGGCATGCTCAACCGTGCAGACCGACAGGCTGTGGCCGTCCGGGCCGAGCCCCTCGGTCCTGTCGAAGCGCAGCCGCGGCCCGGTGGCGTTGATCAGGAAGTCGTAGGGAACCTTCTCGGTGCCGCCAGACACCCGCTCGATGACGACATACGCGGCGGGATGATCTGTGTCCCCTTCTGGGTGGATCTCGCGTGCCCAGGCCTGCCTGAACTCGATGCCGTGCCGCTCGTAGACGGGCGCTAGCGGGAACGTCACCTGGCCTGGTCCCATCAGGCCGACGCCGACCCAGATGTTGGACGGGATCCAGTTGTAGGACTCGTCGGGCGAGATGACTATCACAGTGTCGTCCCGGCCCAGCCATCTCCTGGCGAAGGCGGCCGCGGTGTGGCCGGAGATTCCCGCGCCCAAAATCACCACGCGGCTCATCGGAGATTCCCCATCAACCTGGTCATTCTCGAAGCGTCCGCGGACACCGCCGCCCGGACAAGGGACAAACGTCCCTGCGCAAGAAGGGCTTCTGGCACTGCTTCCGCCGTCACCAGGGCCGCCGCCCGGCGCAAGGGCCGGAATGGCATTTCGGGGGCGGGCGCCAGACGCACCGCAGGCTGGGTCGCGTCCCTCGGAATGCCCATGACTTCTATCGGCAGCTCCGCCGCGAACTCTAGTTGCCCGCGTCTGGCTGGCCCGCAGCCCCCGGCAGGTTCGCCCCGCCGGTTACCGCTGGGAGGAGCCAGCGCAGGTGCTCGCAG
>DPMS01000401.1 GCA_003541285.1 Actinomycetota bacterium | reverse complement strand
GCCGACATCGTCGATGTGCAGGCCCCTGGCCGCCACGTCGGTGGCCACCAGCACCCGTGGGTGCCCGGCGGCGAAGCCGTCGAGCGCGCGCTGGCGCTGGTTCTGGTTCAGGTTGCCGTGGATCGCCGCCGCCGGCGTTCCGGCCTGGGTGAGCTGCCTGGCAAGCCGGGCCGCGCCGTGCTTGGTGCGCACGAAGAACAACGTCCGGGCGGGCCGGGACGCGATCTCGGCGGCCACCGCGACCTTGCCTGCCGCCGGAAGGATGAACACCTGATGCTGCGCGGCGGCGGCGTCGGCGACCGGCGCGACCGCGTGCAGGGCGGGCGTGGACAGGTAGTTCGTGACCAGCCGGTCGACGTCGCGGTCCAGGGTGGCCGAGAACAGCAGCCGCTGCCCGGCCGGCGGCGTCTGGTCCAGCAGGCGCGTGACCGCGGGCAGGAACCCCAGGTCGGCCATGTGATCGGCCTCGTCGAGCACGGTGATCTCGATCTGCCCGAGCGTGCACGCACCGCGGTCGAGCAGGTCGATCAGCCGCCCGGGTGTGGCCACCACAATGCCCACCCCCCGCCGCAGCCGGTCGATCTGGCGGCCCAGTGATGCGCCGCCGTACACAGTGGCGACGCTCACCCCGGCCCGCTCACCAAGGGGGGCGAGCACGTCGGCAACCTGCTGGGCGAGTTCCCTGGTCGGAACCAGCACCAGCCCCCGCGGCGCCTTCTGGCGGCAGGGCGCCCCAGCGAGCCGGGCCAGCAACGGCAGCCCGAACGCCAGCGTTTTGCCTGATCCGGTCTGCGCGCGGCCGAGCACGTCCCGGCCGGCCAGCGCGTCCGGCAGCGCACGGGCCTGGATGGCGAACGGGGCCTCGATGCCGCGCTCAGCCAGTGCTGTCACCAGCGGGGCGGGCAGGCCCAGTTCGCCGAAGGTGGCGGCGGCCGGCACCGGCGCTGCCAGCGCGGCCTCAAGGGCAAGATCGAGCGCAGAACGCGGGCTCACCGCCGCACCCGCAGCCCGCGTGCCACCCGCTGAGGGCTGGCCAGAACCGGGCCCGGTGCCGCGGCGGGTCCGGCGGCGATGGCCCGCCCCGCTGGCCGCCCGGCCCGGACGGGCGCCTCCGGCGCCGCTGGTTGCGGGTGCCTGCCGGGCGCCGCGGGCTGCCGGCGCCTGGCGGGCGCTCCCGGCTCCGCCGGGGGCAGGCTGCCGCACGGCAAGGTGAGCCTGGTTCTGGCGCACAGTTGAACTCCATCTGTGGTCGGGGGCCGCGTCGTGATCGGAGGCGTCAACGACAACGGCGATCAGAGTTCACCGGGAAGCGGACTGCTCACACAAGCGACCGCGTGGACGACTCGCCCACGGGAGCGGCGGCGTCACACCGCCTGGTACCCGAAACCCTATCAGCGGCTCAGGTGTTCCCACCGCAGACCGGCACCCCGGCGNNGCACCCCGGCGGGCGGCACCCGGCGGGCGGCACCCCGGCCGTGGCGCTCATTCGTAGCTCTTCTCGAACCGGCTGACCGCGATGAGCCCGGCGACGAACACGATCACCATCGCGATATCCAGGCCGAGTTCGACGTTGTTGACCTTCGCCTCACTGCTGAGCAGGAAGAGAATGCGGCGGATGACGGCGACCAGCCCGACAACGATGAACGGCTGCGCGGCCAGGCGGTGCGCGCGCAGCGACAGCACCACCGTATGCACGATCTCCACCAGGATCAGCACCAGCAGGATCTGGTCCAGCAGGCCGCTGGCGGCCACCAGCACCGATTGGCCCGCATGGCGGAAGAATTCGACCAGCCCCGACACGACCAGGATCACAGCCAGCCCGATGAGCAGGACTCCGACAGTGACCATGACGAAATCCTGGGCGTGCTCCAGCGCCCAGATGGATCCGGCTACCCCGCGGCGGCGGGGCCTTGCGGCAACTGCCTGCTCACCCGCGTCGGGCATGAGTTCCCCTCCCATCCCGTCAACCCCGGACCTTCCGTTATGTCGCTATCTGAGGTCATTAGACCAGAGGCGGAACAGATCTGGCAGGGCCCATCGCCGGTGGCAGCAAGGACCGTCAGGAAGCGGGGTGGCGGTGCTGCTTGCCGTGCCCGCGGCGGCCTGCCTTGCGCTCAAGGGTGGCCGCATGGTCAGGCACGTATGTCTGCATGTCGCGCGGTACCCGCACATAGCCCTTGGGCGGCGGGCGGTGCGGCAACCGCAGCGGTGGCCGGGGCAGGGCGCGGTAGGGGATGGTGGACAGCAGGTGGGCAATCATGTTGATCCGTGCCCGCCGTTTGTCGTCGCTGTCCACCACGTACCACGGCGCCTCCGGGACGTCGGTGTGCACGAACATCTCGTCCTTGGCCCGCGAGTAGTCCTCCCACCGCGTGATGGATTCCAGGTCGAGCCCGGACAGCTTCCACTGCCGGACGGGGTCTTCCACGCGGGCAGCCAGCCGCCGTTCCTGCTCCTCATCGCTGACCGAGAACCAGTACTTGCGCAGCAAGATGCCGTCCTCAACCAGCAGTCGCTCAAAAATCGGGCATTGGTGCAGGAATCGCCCGTACTCCTCCTTGGTGCAGTAACCCATGACGCGTTCCACCCCGGCCCGGTTGTACCAGCTGCGGTCGAACAGGACGATCTGGCCGCCGGACGGCAGATGGTCGATGTAGCGCTGGAAGTACCACTGGGTCCGCTCCCGCTCGGTCGGTGCGGGCAGCGCCACGATCCGGGCAACCCGGGGGTTGAGGTACTGGGTGACCCGCTTGATGGTGCTGCCCTTGCCGGCTGCATCGCGCCCCTCGAATATGACCACGATCCGGGCGCCCTCGGCGCGCACCCACTCCTGCGCGGTGACCAGTTCGGCCTGAAGGCGGTAGAGCTCCTGCTCGTAGAGCTTGCTGGCCATCCGCCGCGGAAGCTGGGTCTCGCCGGCCGGCTTGCCGTCTCTGGGTGTCACGGGCGCACCTCCCCACCCGTGAGTCAACCACTCATCCGGCCCGGGGCAAGCCCGGCCTCATGCAAACGGCGTACCGCAACTCACCCGGCCAGCGGAGGGTTACGCCCCAGGGCCGGCCTACCGTCGGGTGCCAGGCAGTATCTCAGCCACGGAAGGGGGACCGTGCGCGTGCGGGCATGGGCGCCGCGGTGGCCACGGATCAGCCGTGCCTGGCGGCTGGCTGCCCGCGCTCTCCCCGTGGCCCTCCTGCTGACCACGGCGGCCTGGGCCCAGCCGGGCAGTGCGCGGGCGGCGGCCCGTCCCACGGTCGTGACCCTCACCTTCGACGACGGCACCGCCGACCAGATGACGGCTGCCCGGGTGCTGCACACGTACGGCGTTCGCGGCACCTTCTTCGTCATCACCGGCGCCATCGGCTCGCCGCATTACCTGACCCGCGCTGACCTGCGCTGGCTTGCCGCGGCCGGGGACGAGATCGGCGGGCACACGGTGTCACATCTCGACCTGCTGAACACATCGGTGCCGGAAACCCGCCGCCAGCTGTGCGCCGGCCGCGCGATCCTGTCCCACTGGGGCTTTCCGGTGACCTCGTTCGCCTACCCGGACGGAGCCTACAATCGCGCCACCGAAGCACTCGTCCACGGCTGCGGGTACACCAGCGCGCGGATCGCCGGCGGGCTGCGTGGCAGCGACTGCCCCGGCTGCGCGGTGACCGAAAGCATCCCGCCGGCCGACCCCTACGCGATCCGGACCGCCGGGCAGGTGGACACCTCCTGGACCCTGGCGGACCTGGAGCAGGTGGTGATCAGGGCGGAACAGGCGGGCGGCGGCTGGGTGCCGCTCATCTTCCATCACATCTGCCGGGCAGACGGCTGCGGGCAGCTGTCGATCCGGGCGAGCACGTTCAGCGCCTTCGTACAGTGGCTTGCCCAGCGCAGCCCGCGCGGCACGGTGGTCAGGACTGTGCATGATGTCCTCGCGGGCCCGGTGCGGCCGCTCGTGCCAGCGCCAGCGGCCCGCCCCCACGGCGTCGCCAACCCGTCGCTGGAGCAGGCCGGGCCGGCCGCGGAGACCAACCCGTGGATGGAGACCCCCGACAGGTCCGGCGCCCCGGCCTGCTGGATGCCGGGCGGATACGGGCACAACACCGTCCGGTGGCAGCGGACCCAGGACGCCCACACCGGCCGCTGGGCGGAGCGGCTGACGATGACCAATTACCACAGCGGCGGCGCAGAACTGCTGCCGCTTTTCGACCTGGGCGCCTGCTCGCTACCCGTGGTGGCGGGCAGGTCCTACCAGCTGGGGGCCTGGTACACAAGCAGCGCGAAGACCCAGTTCTCGGTCTACTACCGGGACGCGGCAGGCCGCTGGCACTACTGGACGGCGAGCCCCTACTTTCCCCCGGCCGCGAACTGGGTCCGGGCATCCTGGCAGACCCCCGCTGTCCCGGCCGGTGCCACCGGGCTGAGTTACGGCCTGTCGCTGTTCTCCGCCGGAACGCTGACCACCGACGGCTACAGCTTCGCCGCGGCACCGCCGGACATCGTTCGCAGCATCCTGGACTGGGGGCTGCTGGCCGCGGTGTCGCTGATCACGCTGATCGCGATAGCGCGCCGGCTCACCCGTGGACCGCGCGCGGACCCCCCTCAAGCAGCCGGTAGCGCACCGCAAAGGACGCGGCCTCGAGCCGCGAGTGAACGCCGAGCTTCGTGAGCAGCGCCTGGACATGGGTGCGGACCGTGGCACGCGACACCCCGAGCTTGCGCGCCATGGCGGCCGTATCCAGCCCCTCGACCAGCAGTGCGAGGCACTGGCGCTCCCGGCCGGTCAGGAAGGAGGCGAGCCGCTGCGCATCATCGGCGGCTCGTACCCGGCGGCCCTGCGCCTTGGGGACGTCGACCACCACCTCACCCCGCAGCGCCCGGCTGATCGCCGCGGTGAGGGCGGTCACCCCCCGGGTCTTGTGCAGGTAACCGGACGCACCGGCCCGCAGCGCCGCCAGGATGCCTTCGGTGTCGGGGTCGGCGCT
This sequence comes from Actinomycetota bacterium, assembly GCA_003541285.1. Lineage (GTDB taxonomy): Bacteria > Actinomycetota > Actinomycetes > Streptosporangiales > Streptosporangiaceae > UBA9676. Next base: position 1,694 of record DPMS01000401.1, on the reverse strand, counting down.
GAGCACGAGCACCTTCGTGCCGGGGCTGGCAGCGATCATCTCCTCGATGGTGGCGACGCTGTCCTCGCCGCCGAAGTGCCGGTCGATCAGGCACAGGTCAGGCTGCTGCTCCGACATGGCGCTTATGGTCCCGGGGACGGTGTGCGTCACCGTGACGGTGTAGCCGTGCTGGGCCAGGACCACCGCCAGCGCATCCAGGAACACCTTGTGGTCGTCCCCCACCACCAGGCTGGTCACCGCGGTCACCGGTCCAGGTGCTGACGGGCCCCGGCGGAGATGGTGACCTGCCCGGGCAGGATCACCCGGACGGTCGTGCCCTGGCCGGCCGCTGACGCCACTTCCAGCGCGCCGCCGGTCGCCTCCAGCAGTGACGTCACGATGCCCAGCCCCAGGGAGGCGGTGCCGCGCGGCCCCGCGCCGAACCCGGGGCCGTCATCGGTCACCTCGATGATCGTCCTGCCCTCCTGGTGAATCTCCACCGTCACCTGGCCGCCCAGACCTGCGGCACGTGCGGCGTTGTCGATCACGTTGGACAGCACCCGCCACAACAGGACCGCATTCATCTCCGGCTGCGGCTCGGGCCCCGGCCGCACTTCCACGGCCGCACCATGAGCGAAGCTGGCCAGCCTGCCCAGCTGGGTCACCATCTCCCGCAGGTTGACCGGCTCGGCCCCAGCCGTTTCGTCCATGCCGGTCAGGCCGTGGCTGATCAGTTCCAGCAGGCGGGACATCTCCAGGGCGAGCAGTTCGAGCCGGTAGCTGGAATCGTTGGGCAGGGAGACGTCGCCGCGCACCGCCTCGACCAGGTACGACAACGTGGTCATCTCATGCCCGAGATCATGCAGCAGACCGCGCACCGCGCGTGTGTCCCGGGTATCGGACCGCCGCCGGCCCGCTCCCCGGCGCCGGTCGAGCGGCGCTTCCATCGCATCCCCCGTTCCGAAGGCCCAGTCCCAGGCCCTCACACTCCTGTGCCCCCGCAGACCTCTGCGGCCCCTCAGGCACCCCCAGTGACCTGCCTTTATGTTAAGCCATCACTAAATGCGATATTTTAGCTACGGATAAGAGCCATAGGTCCCGGACGAAGGCCCTCCGCTGGCCGCCCACGCCAGCATCCGCCTCCGCGGGGGCGTAGGCGGCCGTGAGCGCCTCACGCAGGGCAGCCACCGTGTAGGAATCACCGAGCCGGGTGCGGGCGGCCAGGGCCATCCGGGCGGCCGCCGCCGGGTCGTCAAGCAGGTACCGCACCGCTCCCGCCAGCAGATCGGGGCGCCGGGGCGGTACCAGCAGGCCGGTCTCGCCCGGCACGACCAGATCGGCCACCGCGTTGACGGCGGTCGCCACCACCGGCACGCCGCTGACCATCGCCTCCACGACAGCCGTCGGCAGGCCCTCATAGCGGCTCGGGAGCGTGAAGACGTCGAAGGCCGGCAGCAGCGCCGGCACATCTGTGCGCTGGCCGGCCAGGATCACCGGGGCCCCCGGCTGCCGCCCGGCCAGGCTGGCGACCCGCCCGGCCAGCTCGCCCCCGCCCACCCAGACGCCGACCGCACCGGGCCGCCCGAGCAGGCGCAGGGCGGCGAGGAAATCCTCGGGCGCCTTCTGGTAGGTGAGCCGCCCCACCGCCCCGACCACGATCGCGTCCTCGGGCAGGCCCAGCGCCCGCCGGGCGCGGGAGCAAGCGGCCGGGCCGC
>DPMS01000599.1 GCA_003541285.1 Actinomycetota bacterium | reverse complement strand
GGCCGCGGTCGAGCACGACCAGCTGGTCCATGTGCGCGACCGTGCTCAGCCGGTGCGCGACCACGAGCGCGGTCCGGCCCTCCATGAGCCGCCACAACGCCTGCTGGACAAGGATTTCGCTCTCCGAGTCCAGCGCGCTGGTCGCCTCGTCGAGCAGCAGGATCGGCGCGTCACGCAGGATCGCCCGGGCCAGCGCGACTCGCTGCCGCTGCCCGCCGGACAGCTTCACGCCACGCTCGCCGACCATCGTGCCGAATCCGTCCGGCAGGGCGCCGGCGAACTCTGTCACGTGCGCCGCCTGCGCCGCCTGGTGGATCTCCGCGTCGGTCGCGTGCGGGCGCGCGAACGCGATGTTGTCGCGCAGCGTCCGGTGGAACATCGCAGGGTCCTGCGGCACGTAGGCGATCAGGCTGCGCAGATCCGACTGGCGCAGCTTGCTGATGTCCTGCCCGCCGATCAGGATCCGGCCGTCGTCGACGTCCATCATCCGCAGCAGCAGGCGAGTCAGCGTGCTCTTGCCACCGCCTGACCGGCCGACCAGGCCGAGCCTGGTGCCGCTCGGCACGGTGAGGTCCAGGCCGGTGAACAACGGCAGTCCGCCGGCGTGCGCGAACGTCACGCGCTCGAACCGGACGTCGCTCGCCTTCGGCCGTAGCGGCTCGGGCGCGACCGGGTCGACCACGGCCGGCGGTGTCAGCAGCAACTCGGTGAACTGCGCGGCTTCAGTCAGCGAGCTCTCCAGACGGCGGTAGATCTGGTTGAACTCGAACATGATCCGCGTCGCATTGGAGTAGTAGGTGAATGCCACGACGATCGCCTCGATTCCGTGCTTGCCCCCGCCGAGTGCGACTGCGAGCAGCAGACCGAACACGTTGGTCAGCACGGACATCGGCGCGACCAGCGTGTCGATGCGCAGGTTCCCGTAGTCCCACGACCGCAGCGACTTCCGCCGCTGGTCGGCGACGCGCGACCTGTGCTCGGCGGCCTCCCGGTCCCCGGCAGCGAACGCGCGGATCGTGTCCATGTTCATCAGGCTGTCGGCGACGTGCCCGGACACACGCGCGATCGCTTCCTCGCGCTGGTCGACGAGCTTCTGACGACGGCGGATCAGCGGTGCGATACCGGCGCCGGTGATCGCGATCAGGCCGATGAGCCCGGCGACGAGCAACGGGTCGTAGCGCCACAACACCACCGACGCGAACGCCAGCGGCACAAGGCTTCCGACGATGTTGAACACCAGATTGTCGGCGAAGTCCTCGAACCGGGAAGCGAAGCTCAGCACCCGCTTGGTCAGCGAACCGGCGAAGTTGTCGTGGAAGAACGCCGCATCCTTCGCCAGCAGCTCGTCCATGCCGATCACGTAGAGGTTCTCGATTCCGCGACCGTCGAGGCGGTTCAGGCAGTGGATGCCGATCCGCCACACGATCTCGGCGAAAAGCAGCACGCCTGCGAAGCCGAGCACATACGGCATCGCCGCGCCGATCCCGGCCGGCCCCTGGCCGGCAAAGCGGCCGACCAGCTGAGCGACGATCAGCGGCGCGACGTAGAAGATGCACGTGTTCCCCAGCGCGGGCAGCAACATCGCCGGCACCGTGAAGCGCCGGAGCCCGGCCATCTGGCGGCCGTAGTAGCGTAACGCGAGCAGCACCGCCCGTTTCCGGGCCGGTGAGCCGCGACCATGTTCGGGTGCAGTCATTGTCCCCCGTTCCGAGCAACCAGCCTGGCCATGCTGCCCGACGGGGGGCCTCTACCGCGACCGATTTTCCCGGCCGCTACCCGCCAGTCGCGCTGTCCGCAATAGCGACGAGCTGGACAGTGGTCAGCGGCGGCGAATCATCGTTCTGACATAACATTGATTTGTGTTATCTCAGGATTTTGTGTAGAGTGGCTGGCGTGCCGAACGACGGTGAGATCACGTTCGCCGACCACGCCGGGCGCTTCTACGCCCGGCGCTTCGGGATGGCCCCGATGGTGGGACGGCTGATCGGGTACCTGGCGGTGTGCGACCCGCGCGAGCAGAGCATCAGCGAGCTGGCCGAGGCGCTGCTGGCGAGCCGGAGCGCGATCGCCGGAGCGGTGAACTACTTGGAGAACCTCGGGCTCATCCGGCGCTCCCGGGCGGCGGGCGAGCGGATGGACCGGGTACGCATCGACATGTCGTCGTCTCATGCGATGGGCTTCGACGTCTCCGAGTACCGGGAGGCGGCCGACCTCGCCCGAGAGGGCCTGCGCCTGCTGGCCGATGCGCCACCTGAGCGGCGAGCGATCTTGCTGGAGTGGGCCGCGTTCGCCGATTTCCTGGTCGAGCGGATGCCGGTCTTGGAGCAGGAGTGGAAAGCACACCGCGAGGCGCTGCGTGCCGCGGGCGAGCTTCCCGGCGACCCGGCCACACGGCAAGGAGGGAGAAGGCCATGACAAGCGTGTCTACTGCGACGGGGATCGTGGCCCAGGACGTGTGCAAGTCGTTCGGCGACCATGTGGCGCTCGACAAGGTGAGCCTGGCCGTGGAGGAGGGCACGATCCTGGCGCTTCTCGGCCCCAACGGGGCCGGCAAGACCACGATGGTCCGCATCCTGTCCACCCTGATCCCGGCCGATGCCGGCTCCATGCGCATCTCCGGTCACGACGTGGTCACTGACCCCGACGGGGTGCGGGCCGTCATCGGGGTCACCGGTCAGTTCTCGGCCGTGGACAACCTGCTCACCGGCGCCGAGAACCTGCAGCTGATGGCCGACCTTCGCCACCTCGGCCGCGAGGCTGGGCGGCGGCGGGTGGCCGGGTTGCTGGAGCAGTTCGACCTCACCGACGCCGCTCACAAGCTGCTTTCGACCTACTCAGGCGGGATGCGACGACGGCTCGACCTGGCGATGACCCTCGTGGATCAGCCCCGGGTGATTTTCCTCGACGAGCCCACCACCGGCTTGGACCCGCGCAGCCGCCGCACCATGTGGCAGATCATCCGCGAGCTCGCTACGGCCGGGGTCACCGTCCTGCTCACCACCCAGTACCTCGACGAGGCGGACCAGCTGGCCGACCGGATCGCAGTCCTCGACCAGGGCCGGATCGTCGCCGAAGGAACCCCCGCCGAGCTGAAGAGCCGCATTCCCGGCGGCCACTTCCGGCTCCACTTCGCCGATCCCCACCTGCTGCACTCGGCGAGCGAGCTCCTTCCGGCAGCCGCACCCGACCAGGAACAGCTCGTCCTCCAGATCCCCGCAGACGGCACTGCCGACTCGCTCCGGGGCCTGCTCGACGAGCTGCACGAAGCCCATATCTCCGTTGAACGGCTGACGATCCATACCCCGGACCTCGACGACGTGTTCTTCGCCGTCACCGGCAGCCACGTCACCGCGCAGCTCAACGGAGACCCCGCACCACAAGGAGTACCGCTGTCATGACCACGCTCGCCTACACGCTCAGCGACTCACGGGTCATGCTGCGCCGCAACCTCAAACACCAGCTCCGCTACCCGTCCATGACCGTGATGCTCATCGGCCTACCCATCGTGCTCTTGCTGCTGTTCGTCTACGTCTTCGGCGGCCAGCTCGGCGCTGGGCTCGGCGCCCACGAGGGGCGCGGCGCCTACCTCGACTACGTGGTGCCAGGGCTGCTGCTCATCACCGTGGCCTCAGCCGTACAGGGCACCTCGATCATGGTCGCCATGGACATGACCGGCGGCATCATCGACCGGTTCCGCACCATGGCCATCGCCCGCGCCTCGGTCCTCACCGGCCACGTACTCGGCAGCCTGATCCAAACCCTGGTAGCCACCGCCGTCCTCATCGGGGTCGCCTTCGGGCTCGGATTCCGCTCTGCTGCCGGACCGCTCCACTGGCTGGCCGCGATCGGGATACTGGCCCTGTTCGCCTTCGCGCTGATCTGGCTGGCCGTCGCGCTCGGGCTTGCCGCCAAGAGCGTCGAGACCGCCAGCAACACCCCGATGATCCTGTTCTTGCTGCTGTTCCTCAGCAGCGGCTTCGTGGCCACGGCCACCATGCCAACGGGCCTGCGCCAGTTCGCCGAGTACCAGCCATTCACCCCCGTCGCCGACACCGTACGCGGCCTGCTCACCGGCGCCGCCGTTGGCGACCACGCCATCGCTGCCATCGCCTGGAGCATCGGCATCGCCGTCGTGGCCTACCTTTGGGCCATCCGCCTCTACAACCGGCGACGGGCAGCCGAGCCAAAGTGAGCGGAGACAACACAGCGCGGTGGCTGAGCACGGCGCCTACCACAAAACGCCCGGCTATACCCAACTGTGACACGCCCGCGAGGTGCCGATCAGGGGCAGCGCCATAACATCCAGGACATCCTGCCGGTCGGGGCCCCAGCCGATCCGGGTGGCGGGCTCGGGCTCCGGCGGCGCGAGCTGGGTTCCAGGCCGCAGGTGATGTCAGCACCGGCGACCGGGCCGGCCGGTGTCCCGGTGATCATGATGAAGCCGCCGGCGGATACCGGCATCAGGATGATCTTCCTCGTCGGGTTTCCTCCGATGGGGTCCGGGCGGCTCGGCGGCCGGGGCTCAGCCCTCGGCCAGATAGCCGTACCGGTCGCGGAAGGCGCTGGGTGTGAGCCCTGAGGCCGCTGCGATCGGGTGGAGCTTCTCCGGATCCTCGAGGTCCTCGCGGTCCAGCCGGGTCATGTACTCGCGGGCCACCCGGTACGAGCTCGACTCGACGTTCACCATCCGGATCCGCACCCGCCCCGTCTCGGGGTCGCTGAACGACCCGAAGGGCAGCNNGCGCACCGGAGCTCGTAGCCGATGTTCTTGCCCTCGACCGTGACCGTCGCCCCGCGCTGCCTGAAGCGGGCCTTGATCTGCCTCGCCAGCAGGCGATCCAGCTCGAGCTCGGCCAGCCGGACGTTGCCGTGCTCGTCCCGCTCGACCTCCGGCATGGCGTTGCCGAGCTCGTCCTGGGGAAGACGCAGGGCGATGCCCTCGGCGAGCACCGCCACGCCGAAGGGGCGGCCATCGGCGATCCGCTTGAGCATCGAGGTCTCCAGGACGTCCACCAGGCGCGACAGCCGGATGGGCTGCTCGCGGGGGAACTCCTCGGCGATCACCGTGAGGGTGGCCCCGGCCGCCTTTCCGATGCCCAGGGCCAGGTGGCCGGCCGAGCGGCCCATGGCCACCACCAGGTACCACCGCTGGGTGGTGATGGCGTCGGTAATCAGGTTGTTGACGAGCTCGACGCCCACGCTCCTGGCGGTCTCGAAGCCGAAGGTCGGCGAGCCGCCCGGCAGGGGCAGGTCGTTGTCGATGGTCTTGGGCACATGCGCCACGCACAGGCCCCCTCCGGCCGCCGCGGCCAGCCGGGACGCCGAGAACGCGGTGTCGTCCCCGCCGATCGTCACGAGCGCGTCGATCCCCAGCTTCTGCAGCGACTCAAGGCAGGCATGCAGCCTCCACTCCGGGTCGGCGGCGCCCTCGTCCCGCACCGCCGGGTTGGCCCGCGAGGTCCGGATGATCGACCCGCCCTGGACGTGGATCCTCGACACATCCGTGCTGGACAGGGGCCGCGCCTCCCCGGTCCGGCCCTCGATGAGATGCTGGAAGCCGTCCATGATCCCCAGAACGTCCCACCCGGAGTTCCGGGCCTCGATCGTCGCCGCAGAGATGACCGAGTTCATCCCGGGGGCCGGGCCGCCCCCGCACAGAATCCCCAGCCGCACGCCCCCATCGTCCCAGCAACCAGGCGCTCCGAACAAGCGGGCCGGCCCCGGGCCTGCGCCAGCCCGGACCCGGTGATCCGCGACGCCAAAACGGTCAGCCTTCCGCACCGCTGCCCACGCCGTGCCGATACCCCGCGGCACCTGCGCCCGGCCGCTATAGGTGGGAGTGCTGACCCGTGGGTGGCTGCAGGGATGCGGGCGGCTTCTGCGGTCGGCCAGCCTGTGCTGGCTGAGCTATGGTTGGGTCACTGGCGGCAGGTCGTCTGCCGTCCGGTGCCTGGTCATGATGGCGCCCTGCCGTCGTGTCCAGGGGTGAGCTGGCTCATGGACGATAATGAGTGCCTGCCTGATGTCGCGAGCAACGGTGGCGCGGTGCCGCTGCCTGATGCGGGACCGGCAAGCCCAGGGCGGCTGACCGCGGAGGAGACCGCCAGATACGTGGTGACGGCGGCGGTGTGGGCGCCCTCGGTGCACAACACCCAGCCCTGGCGGTTCACCGCCGTCCGGCAGCAGATCAGCCTGCATGCCGACGCCGCGCGGCAGTTGCGCGTGGCCGATCCCGATGGCCGCGAGATGTTGATCAGTTGCGGTGCCGCACTGTTCACCGCCCGGCTGGCGCTGCGGTCGCTTGGCTTTGTTCCCGAGACCGATGTGCTGCCCGATCCGGGCCAGCCGCTGCTGGTCGCGCGGGTGAGCTGGCCGCGGCGGGCGGCCAGCACCGAGTTCGAGCAGGCGCTGTTCGGCCAGGTGCGGCAACGGCGGACGCACCGCGGCGGGTTCGACCCGGTGCCGCTCCCGCCGGGTCTGCTTGCCGCACTCCGGGAGAGCGCCGCACGGTACGGCGCGATGCTGCGCATTGTTGCCGACGACGGGCGGCGGGCCGCGCTGGCAGCGGCCGTTGAGGAAGCGGAACGCACCCAGCGGCTCGACGGCGAGCGGACCCGGGAACTGGCCCGGTGGGCTCCGGCGCCGGGCAGCCCGCGGACCGACGGGGTGCCGCCGGACTCCTACCCGGCGCGGGCCGAGCACACCGATCCGGACTTCCCCGGCCGGGATTTCGCCCATGGCCACGGGTGGGGCCTGCCGCCGCTCAGCACCGCGCGGTGGCCCAGGTCCGCTGGAGTCGCCGCCCTGCTCACCACCGCCCGTGACCGCCCGGCGGACTGGATCAACGCCGGGCAGGCCCTGCAGCGTATCCTGCTCACCGCCGCCACCAGCGGGGCCGCGACCGCGCTGAACACCCAGCCGCTGGAGTTCGGCCGGCTACGTGAGTCCATCCGGACTGGGCTCAGTGACGGCGCTTACCCGCAGATGGTGCTCAGGTTCGGGGCAGTCATCCAGGCGGCGGCCAGCGTGCGGCGCCCACCCGATGACGTGCTGTCCACAGGCGGCAGCGAAGATGACAGTACCGGTGAGGGGTAACCGGCCTGCGCCTGGGGCCTGCTGGCAACAGCGGGCTAAGTCCCGGTGCTTGACGTGCGACCCCTGGCGGGCTGCTCGGCGTGATCTCGGGGCCAACCGCAACGAGGCCCTGAAGAGGCGGTCAGGGCCGAAAGGCCAGGCTTCCTGGGACCTTGGCGCATGGCGGGCCACCAGGCCTGGCGGCACACCATAGAGGCGAGGGCTTCGGCGCGGATGGGAGGTGACCGGGCGTGGCTTCGCGGCAGGGGGCAGGAACCAATGACGGGCCGCAGGAGAGCGCGGCGCCGCCGCCGGCCTGGGAACCGGGCGACCTGGGCAGGCGAGTGTCGGCCAGGCGTAAGGACCTCAAGCTGAGCAGGCGCCAGCTCGCGGAGCTGGCCGGCGTGAGTGTGCCATATCTGCAGCATCTGGAGACGTACCCGGCTTTGCCCTCGCAGGCGGCCCTGCGGCAGCTGGCCGCCGCACTGCAGACCACGCCAGAGACGCTGCTCGGCGCCGGCTCCAGCCAGCCGCCCGGTCAGGCTGGCCCCTCCGCCCATCCGGTGCTTCAGGTGCTCACCGCAGTGGAGTGCTATGACCTGCTGTCACCCGGTGGGGTGGGCCGGGTGGCGTTCACCGCCGCCGACGGGCCTGTCGTGCTGCCGGTGAACTATGCCATGGCGGGCCAGACGGTGATCTTCCGGACCGCCCCGGACACGCTGCTCGCAAGGTGCCTGGACTGCCCGGCCGGGTTCGAGGTAGACCGCCTGGATGAGACCCTGAGGCAGGGCTGGAGCGTGCTGGTGACCGGGCGTGCGGTCCGTGTGACCAGCGAGGCGGACGTCCGCCACCTTGAGCAGCACGCTGGCGTCCGGCCCTGGGCGGGCGGTGCGCGCGATGTGTACGTACGGATCATCCCGCGCAAGATCACCGGCAGGCGCATACGCGACTAGCCCAGACCGGACCCAATGGGGTGCGCTGGCAGGCAGCCGGAAGACTGATCACGCCAGACAGAACGTCCTGATCTGCACCCTCGGCTAGTGATCGCCGAGACGCTACCATCCGCCCAGAACGAAGGCGGGTAGGGGTGCGTGCTGGTACCTCTGATCGGCCGCGCTACGTGAGCGCATGATGATCTGCGTTGACGGGATGGTGCGCGGCCCGCTCTCTCAGGACCCCGCTGGGGTGCGCCGCGCGCGGACGGCGGCGAGCACCCGGCGGCCAGCCCGGTGAGTTTCATACCCGGCGCCGGGAAACCCGGCCAGGCGGACCGGAGATCTGTCCCGCTCCAAGACGCCCCGATCGCGGTCATGGGCGGATATCGGGAACCCGGCAGCGGAGCAGTCTTCGGCGGGCTGGTCTTCCCTGCCAGGGCACCCGCTGGATCTGCCGGGCGATGGGATGGGGCGAGGTTTACCTCGGTGATGCAGCGTCTGCTGCCGGATGGTCAGCGTCGCTGCCGCCGCTGGCGGCGGCCCTCCGCGCAGTGTGGCGGGCGGCCACTGGCTGACGGGCATGCTGGTAGCCAGCGGAGTCGCCCGGCGGACGGCTGAACGCGCCGCTATCAGCTGGCGGCCGGGCCGGCCCAGGCCGGGCGGTCACGGGAGCGGCGGTTGGGGGCTGCCACTCCCGGGCCATATGGCCCGGG
>DPMS01000649.1 GCA_003541285.1 Actinomycetota bacterium | reverse complement strand
GGCAGCGGCGGCGCGCCCTGCTCCACCACCCAGGCGCTGAACGACTCCCACATCGCCCGGTGCGTGCGCTCGTACTCTTTGCGGAACGAGTCCCAGCCGGTGCGGTCGTCGATGGGGTAGCCGGAGAAGACCGGCGGCACGGCACCGCCGCCCACCTCCAGCGGGTTGCACGACATGATCCGGATGAACGGCACCCCCGCCGTCATGAGCGCCGGGAAGCAGACGACGTTGTCCTCCACCACGATGTCGGGCCGCACCCGCCGCACGATCTCCTTCAGGTGCGGCTCGCAGTAGACCGCGCCGTCGATGAGCGCCTGCCAGGTGGGCCTGATGAAGGAATCGAGCTGCTCGATGGTGGGCTTGCGGAACTCGGGGGCGGTGTCGCGGATGAAGTCTTTCCAGAACTGCCCGGCATCGGCGTCGCCGGCGTCATCGGCGGGCGGGGCGAGGTCGACCAGGTCCTCCTCGAACCCCAGCGCCGTGAGCTTGCCTTGCCAGGACCGCTCGGCCGCGAACACCACCCGGTGCCCACGGCGCCGCAGGATGTCGCCGACACCGATGCACTGGTTGGTCGGACCGTACGCCGACTCCGGCATGAACAGGACGCAAAGGGGGCGCTGGCTCATGTGGGACCCTCTCACTCGGGGGACCTTGAGTGTAGAGGTCAGCGGCTATTTCACGTAGACCCCACGGCCAGGCACGCTCTCCACAGGACCTTCATCGCGCAGCTTGGCGACCGCCCGCTTGACTGTGCCGTCGGAGACCTCGTAGCGCTGCATCAGCGTCCTGATGGATGGCAGCAGCTTGCCCGGCTGGATCTCACCGCGCGTTATCTGCCCGCGCATCGAGCACGCCGATGGCCGGTGGACCGCCTGGTGCCCGCCTGGATCTCACCGCGCACGCCACCACCGCTGCGGACCACGACAGATCAGCGCGGGCAGCGGCTGCCGGGAGGCGTAGGCGAGGAAGACCACGGGGGCCACCGACTACCTGGACGCAGATCTGCGGGAGCCGGCCAGGATACTTGCCGAAGCCGCGCGGACGCTGGATTTCCAGCGGCCGGTGGCGGTCGTGCCGATGGCGGTTCTGCAGTCCATCCTGGGCGAAGACGAGGCACCCGTCCTGCCTGTGATTGTAATGGCCGGGGCTTAAGGCCGCCTTTCACAATGACCATTGGCACTGTGCGGCCGCCGGCAGCCGGGCAGATCGTAGTGGGGAAGGGAGAGCCAAGGCGGGCATGTGCCCGTGATCGGGGGAAGTTAGGCATGGCGCAAGCGCATCCGGCGGTCGCACCGGCGGGTGGGCCCGGCCAGCGGGTGGGGGAGGCCGCCGAACATCGTCCGCTCACCCGCCCGGTGGTGGCGTGGGCAGCCGGGGTCACCGGGCTGCTCGCCTATAACTGGTGGGTGCTGGTCCTGTTCAAGCCCGGCCTCATGCGCTCACCCAACGAGCTTTTCAGCAACCTTGAGGTGAGCGGCCAGGCGTCCGCCACTGCGATGCAGCACGCCGACGTTGCCGCCGGGCTGCTGATCCTGGGGGCCTTCCTGGCTGCCGGGGCCGGCAGCATCCTGAATGGCCGGCGGGAATGGCTGGCTATGGTGGTCTTTGCGATCGCGGGAGCAGTCGGCGGGATCTTCCCGGAGACGTGCGGAGATGAGATCAGCGCGGTCTGCCGGAGCAGGGAACTGAGTTTCGAGCTGCCCCTCCAGCAATACGTGCACCTCGCGGCCGGCATCTGCGAATTCGGTGCCATCACGGTTGCCCTCTTGTTCGCCTGGTGGCGGACCCGGGGCACGCACACGGCCAGCGGCAGGGTTTACCGGGCACTGCTCACAGGCGCGGTGGCCGCGTACCCGCTCATCGGCCTGGCGTACCTGATCGACAGGCTGGGCGGCGTCATGGAAATAGTGTTCTTCGTGGGGTTCACGGTCATGGTGATGACCCAGTTGTGCGAGCGGACCACCTGCCTGCGCCATGTCACCAGCGGCTCCGGCCGGCATCTCGCGGCAACCGGCTAATCGTCCAGGGCTAATNNCGTCCAGTGCTAATCGTCCAGGGCCGGCAGTCCCAGGCAGGAGCGGAAAGCGCTCTCGACCGCGCTCGCGCCCGGTCATGGCTGCCCATCGTCCCACCGCATCCACGCCTGAGCACTGCACCGCGGCCGCGTCGGCTGGCCCGCCTCACAGGTCCACCAGCCACGTGCCGTCCCACCTCGCGGCAACCGCCGCCCCGGTCCCGCCCTGCCCGGCAATCGTCCGGGCGAAGATCTCGCGCACCGGCTCGAAGCGGCGCTCGGCCCAGCCGCCGGTATCCACCCGGCTAGCGTATGTGTCCCCGTCCCGCCGTTGCGGCGTTACCCATCCTGGCTCACGCGCAACAGGCGCCACAGCGGCTAACTGCCGGGGCTCCTGACCAGGGCTCGCGTCACGGCGGTGAGCAGTTGCTGCGGCATCGTGGTGTAGTCGAACGCGCCGTGCCGCAACGCCTCCGCCGCACCTTCCTGCCCGTCCGGACGGGTGTAGATGAGGAAAGGCGCCACCTGGCCGTCCTTTCTCAGCCGGGCAAGCAGCGTGTACCCGCCGTGCGGATCGGTCTCGGCATGCCCGCTCACCGGATGGCCCATGTCCGAGATGATCAGGTCGTAACGGTGCTGGGCGGCCATCCGCTGCGCATCCTCGGTGGTCTCCGCGGTGTCGACATGCATGCCGAGCGCTTCGAACACCTGCCGCTCGAACAGGTCGTTGCCCGGATTATCGTCCACCCACAGGACACGCGAGCCCTGCATCTTGCGTTGCTCACCGCGGCCCGGGACAGCGGCGGCGAGGCCGCGCGAGTCGGCCGTCGTTTCGTGGAGTGCGCCGCTAGCGGATGCGCGGGTCGCCGTCGCAGCGCCCAGCGCGGCCGCCGCCCGGACCGCGCGGTTCGCTGACACGCTGACGCCGCCAGGCCCGGAGAAGCTGAACGAACCGAGGTGGCCGAAGAAGTCCGCAAGCTGGGTGCGGAACAGCAGGAGAACGGCTACCACCACGGCTGGCCAGACGATGGCCCCGATCAGCTGAGCAACGGCGGCGATGAACCCGTTGGCCCCACTGGTCGCCATTCCATGGCCTCCGCTCCGCGTGAGCACACCGATCGCCGGCCCGCTGCAACCACTGGCCTGCCAGGAAAACAGCCATATGGAGCCTGGTTTCAGGCATGACGGTACCAGCCGCCATTAGAGTCGGTCAGGTGAGCGGAAGGGCGGTCCTGGTCACCGGCGCGGCCAGGGGGATCGGCCGCGCGATCGCGGAAGCGTTCGCGCAGCGGGGCGACCGGGTCGCTGTCCACCATGGCCGCTCGGCCGCGCTGGCCGCTGAGGTGCTGGCCGGGCTGCCCGGCAGCGGGCATTGCCTGGTGCAGGCAGATCTGGCTGATCCGCAGGCGGTGCGCCGGATGGTGGACCAGGCCAGTGAGGCCCTTGGCGGCCTGGATGTCCTGGTGAACAACGCTGGCGTGTTCACCCCGCACCCGATTACCGGGGTGTCGTACGAGCGGTGGCAGGCGGCCTGGCAGGCGACGCTCGCCGTCAACCTGGTCGGCGCCGCGAATGTGACCTGGTGCGCGGTCCAGCACATGATCCCCCGCGACGGCGGCCGGATCATCAATGTCTCCTCCCGGGGCGCTTTCCGTGGCGAGCCAGGCCAGCCCGCCTACGGGGCGAGCAAGGCAGGGCTGAACGCGTTCGGCCAGTCGCTGGCCCGGGCTCTGGCGCCGCACGGGATCGCGGTCGCCACGGTGGCACCGGGCTATGTGGACACGGACATGGCGGCCCGGCAGCTGGCCGGGCCATCAGGCGACGAGATCCGCGCCCAGAGCCCGTTCGGCCGGGTCGCCCGCGCAGATGAGGTCGCGGCGGCCGTGCTGTACCTGGCATCCCCGGAGGCCGAGTGGGCCAGTGGCACCATCCTGGATCTCAACGGGGCCTCCTACCTGCGGTAGCGCACAGCGGCGCCAGCCCGGGGTGCGGCCGGTCACCGGGCATCACCAGTCCATCAGGGTTTCGCAGGCAGGATCGGCTTCCTTCGTTGACCCTCTCTTTGGGTGCTCTTAACGTGGCTGGTGATGTGCTGGGCGTCATGCATGGCAGGTCCGATGTATCCGCCCTAGCCGGGGGAATCCAGTCGGAGCGAGAGTTCGGCGAGTATCTGCGCCAGTCGCTCAGGGCTGCGGCGGAGTCGATCGAGCCGGCCGGGGATGGCCTGGAGCGGATCCGTGCCAGGCTGGGGCAGCGCTGGCAGCCACTCGGATGGCGGGGGGTTCAGCCGGCTTACGGTGGGGATGTTTAAGGCTTCAGAGCTACCGCGCCAGGCTGGGCTTGGCTGGGGCGCTGCGGAGGGAGCCGATGGTGGCGGGCGCAGGCGAACCACAAGCCGCAAGGGGGACGTTGCCACACAGCCAAGCGGGCAGGCATGCGGGGACCGGCGAACCGGCGGAGCAGGGCTTCGACTTCGCCGGGCCGTTCGAGGTCGACCTTGGCCGTGCGGCCATCATCGCGGAGGTGCTGCGCGATTACGGGTACCTGCTCTGCACCGCCGACATGGTGACCGCGGAGCTGGCCAAACCAGATCGTGAGCGCACCAGCATCGGCCGGTTCGCCGCCGACGCGCTGGAGAAGGCCGGCTGGCGGCCCTGAGCTTCCGGCTGGCGGCCCTGAGCGTTCAGAGAGCGGCCACCTGTGCCAGCCGGCGCCTGGTGCGTGCCAGCGGACCGCTCTTCATCTCCGTGCGCCAGGCAGGAAACTCCTCGCCGGATTTCTGCTTCTGGCGGCCCGCGGATTCATACACCACGTAACCGCCCTTGAGGATGCTGAACGCGGACTTGAGCTGGCCCAGCTTGTCGAACTGGGCAGTCGCCGGGGCCAGCGGATCGAACCATGACGGCGTCACGAAATTGGAAACCGAGACACCGCTGACCGGGTAAGTGGGGGCTTCGACCGGATCGCACACCTCGAAGCTGTAGGCCGATCCCTTGCCGTCATTGGCCCACAGATTGCAGTTGGGTCGACGAACATCTCAAGCACCTCGTGGGACAGTACGCTGGAAACGCTCCAGTCGCCGGTCGTCACCTTCCCGCCGTTGTCGAGTTCCGGTCCTGCTGCCACCACGTGCCGCCGCCGTCCGGGGCGGTGCCGCCGGACGGCACGCCCGGTGAGTCCGGCTTCGACTTCACCCGCTTCGGCGTCCGGGTCCCCGCCGTCCTGGTCTCGCCGCTGATCCCGGCCGGCACAGTCTTCCGGGTCGCGGCCGGCGCGATGCCGCTCGATCACACCTCGGTCCTGAAGACCGTGGAGATGCGATGGGGGCTGCCGGCGCTCACCAGGCGGGACGCCGCCGCCCCCGGCGTCGGCGATGCGCTCACCCTGCAGACGCCGCGGACCGGCGACCCGCTGGCCGGCGTTGCCGTCCCGGTGTCGGGCGGCCCCAATCCCGCTGCCGCCGAGGTTTCCCACATCCATCAGATCAACGCCCAGCTGACCGCTCAGCTGCCGGTCCCCGCCGAGCGGCTGCGCACGGCGCCCGTCCTGCCCGCGCTGCGGACACCGGCCGATTATGACGAATACACCAGTTCCCGCACCGCCACCTGGAAGGCCGCGCGCGGGCCGGGAACGGCGGCGCCCAGGTAAGCCGGGTCCGGGGGCAAGCCGGTTCGTCATTCACGGACATGCCGCCGGGAGGATCACCCTGCGTGGGTGAGGCGGCACGCCGTCCAGCCGCGTTTCATCGGTAGCGCCTGCGTCCATGGACGCGCTGAGGTCAGGGGATCCGGGGAGACGCAATGAGTGACAGCTTCGACGTGATCATGGCCGCCTACCCGTCCATCGAGCCGGCCAGGCAGGACTTCGACGCGCTCGTGCAGCTTGTCAAGGACAAGACGGTCACCTCCGAGGGCGTGATCCTCGTCGAGCATGCTGCCGATGGCCAGGTGAGCGTGACCCAGACCGGCGATCACCTGGGCCGCAAGGGCCTGGGCTGGGGCGGCGGCGTCGGGCTGGTGGTCGGCCTGTTCTCACCGCCGCTGCTGGCTTCTGTCGCCGTGGCCGGCGCGGCCGGTGGCCTGGTCGGCAAGTTCACCAAGCACAAGGCCGACAGCGGCATCGGGAAGGGCCTGGGTGACAAGCTCCCGCCGGGCACCGCGGCGGTCATCGCCATGGTGGATGACGATGACCGGCTGGCCGCCGAGCAGGCGCTCGTCGGCTCGCTGGCGAAGTCGGTCGCGCCAATGGGCAAGGCGGGCGTACGGGGGCTCAGGGACGCCCTGGCGGAGGCGGCGGGCAAGTTCAGCCCAGACCGGACCGTGCTGCCGATTCCCGACCGTAACTTCGGCGGAACGATGGGCCGCACGGTCGACCAGTCGGTCCCTGACTGGACGATGATCCCCGGGCCGAAGGCGCCCGAGGATGCCCCGAACGTGCTCATCGTCCTCATCGACGATGCCGGGTTCGGCAACCCCGACACGTTCGGCGGCCCGATCTCCACCCCCAGCCTCACCCGGGTGCAGCAGATGGGGCTCACCTACAACCGCTTCCACGTGACGGCGGTGTGCTCGCCGACCCGCGCCGCGATGCTCACCGGCCGCAACCACCACCGGGTGGGCTTCGGTTCCATCGCCGAGTACCCCGGCCCGTTCCCCGGGTACACCGCCGCACGGCCCCGCAGTTGCACCGCCCTGCCGCGCATCCTGCGCGAGAACGGCTATGTCACCGGCGGGTTCGGCAAGTGGCACCTCACCCCCGACAACGTCCAGGGTGCCGCAGGCCCGTTCGACCACTGGCCGCAGTCGTGGGTATTCGACCACTGGTGGGGGTTCCTGAGCGGGGCGGCCGGCCAGTACGACCCGATCATCACCCAGGACAACTCGGTGCTCGGCGTCCCGGAAGGCAAGGATGGCCAGCCCTACTACTTGCCGGACGACCTCACCGACAAGGCGGTCGAGTGGCTGCATGGCGTGCGGGCGCAAGACGCCACCAGGCCGTGGTTCATGTACTACTCCACCGGCTGCGCGCATGCGCCGCACCACGTGGCGAAGGCGTGGGCCGGCAAGTACCAGGGCAAGTTCGACGGCGGCTGGGACAAGCTCCGTGAGCAGACCTTCGAGCGACAGAAAAGGCTCGGGATCATCCCGCCGGACACCGAACTGACCAAACGGCCGGACCTGTTCCCCGCCTGGGACTCCCTGTCTGTTGCCCAGAAGAGGCTGTACACCCGGCAGATGGAGGTCTTCGCGGGCTACTCCGAGAACGCCGACTGGAACGTGGGCCGGCTGCTGGATGCCATCGAGGAGATGGGCGATCTCGGCAACACGCTCATCTTCTATATCTGGGGTGACAACGGCGCCAGCATGGAGGGCACGATCACCGGCTCGTTCAACGAGACGACCTTCCTCAACGGCCTGGTGCTCGACGCCGACCAGCAACTGCAGCTCATCGACGACTACGGCGGCATCGAGGCCCTGGGCGGCGACCACACCGCCCCGCACTACGCCGCAGCCTGGGCCCACGCCGGCAACACGCCGTTCCAGTGGGGCAAGCAGATGGCCAGCCACCTGGGCGGGTCGCGCGATCCGATGGTTATCGCCTGGCCGGACCGGATCAAGGCGAGCCGCGAGTTGCGCACGCAGTTCACCCACTGCATCGACATCGCCCCGACCATCCTGGCGGCCGTCGGGCTGCCCGAGCCGGAGACCGTCGACGGGATCGGCCAGGAGCCAATGGACGGCACCAGCTTCCTGCACACCTTCGGCGACGCGAACGCCGAGGAACGGCACACCGTGCAGTACTTCGAGATGTTCGGCAGCCGCGCCATCTACTCCAGCGGCTGGTGGGCCTGCACGAAACTGGACAAGGCTCCCTGGGACCTCTCCCCGGAGACGATCAAGAGATTCGCTCCCGGGGCGTATGACCCGGAGCAGGATGTCTGGGAGCTGTACTACCTGCCCGACGACTTCTCCCAGGCTCACGACCTGGCGGCTCAGCGCCCAGACAAGCTCAGGGAACTGCAGGAACTGTGGTGGGCCGAGGCTGAGCGCAACCGGGTGCTGCCGCTGCTCGGAGGCCTCTCGCTATTCTTCGGCATCCTGCCACCGCTGCCCACCATCACCCGCTTCACCTTCGCCGGGGATGTCCAGAATGTGCAGCGCGGCATAGTGCCACGCATCTTCGGCCGCTCCTATGCCATCGAGGCCGAGCTCATCGTCCCGGAAACCGGCGCGGAGGGTGTCGTCGTCGCCAACGCCGACTTCATCGGCGGGTTCGGGCTGTGGGTCGACGGCGACGGGAGGCTTAACCACACCTACTCGTTCCTCGGCGTGGAGACGTACAAGCAGGTGTCCACGGAGAAGATCCCAGCGGGTGAGGTGACGGTGAAGATGCTGTTCGACGCGGACAAGCCCCAGCCCGGCACCGGCGGCACCGTCACGCTGTGGGCCAACGGCAGACTGATCGGCGAGGGCAAGATGCCCCACACCGTGCCGGTCGGGTTCTCGACCTACGCCGGCATGGACATCGGCCGAGACAATGGCCTGGTCGTCGACCGCGCCTACGAGGACAGGGCGCCCTACGCCTTCACCGGAAACGTGAAGAAGGTCGTGTTCGACCTCAAGCCCGCGGCCCATGAGGACGAAAAGGCCCTGCACGAGCACGCGCAGATCCAGGGGATCGGCCAGGGAGCCGCGGGCTGACGGCGGATGGATTCCCGGAGCCAGGCGGCGAACGGGCAGTCCCCCCGCGGCGGGCAGCATGACCCGGGGGGACGCGCTGGGCACCCGCTCCTCCCGGCTGGCACCCCGCTTGCGTTCCATCTGCTCGCCAAGCCGACCGGGGCGGTCTGCAACCTGGACTGCACCTACTGCTTCTTCCTTTCCAAGGAGATGCTCTATCCGGGCAGCCGCTTCCGGATGGCCGACGACCTGCTTGAGCTGTACCTGCGCCAGCTGATCGAGGCGCACGCCGCCTCACCCGAGGTTGTGGTCGCCTGGCAGGGCGGCGAGCCGACAATGATGGGGCTGGACTTCTTCCGCCGCTCCGTCCAGCTGGCCGACGCGGCGAAGCTGCCGGGCCAGCGGATCGTGTACACGATCCAGACGAACGGCACCCTCCTCGACGACCGGTGGGGCGAGTTCTTCGCCGGGCACGGCTTCCTGGTGGGGCTCTCCATCGACGGCCCGCGGGAGGTCCACGACGCCTACCGGGTGGACAAAGGAGGCAAGGGCAGCTTCGGCCGGGTGATGAAGGGCCTGGCCGTGCTGCGCCGTTATGGCGTGGAGTGGAACGCGCTCACCACGGTCCACGCGGCGAGCCAGGACCGGGGCCGGGAGGTCTACCGGTTCCTGCGCGACGAGTGCGGCGCGCGGTTCATGCAGTTCATCCCGGTAGTCGAGCGGGCCACCCCGCGGACGCTCCCGATGGCCAACGCCGGCTGGGGCGCGAATGTGCGGGACCGGCCGCTGTACACCCAGGACGGCAGCCTGGTGACCGGGCGGTCGGTGTCACCCGATGGGTACGGCAGGTTCCTGATCGACGTGTTCGAGGACTGGGTGCGCCGCGACGTCGGTGAGGTCTACGTGCAGATGTTCGACGTCGCGCTGGCGAACTGGTACGGGGAGCCACCGGGGCTTTGCGTCCATTCCGAAACGTGTGGCCTGGCGCTGGCGCTCGAGCACACCGGGGATCTCTATTCGTGTGACCACTTCGTGGAGCCCGGCTACCGGCTCGGCAACATCCGCGAGAAGACGATGATCGACCTGATCGCCGCGCCCCGCCAGATCGAGTTCGGCCTGGCCAAACGCGACGCTCTGCCCACGTTCTGCCGTGAGTGCGACGTGCGTTTCGCCTGCCACGGCGGATGCCCTAAGGACAGGTTCACCCACACGCCCGACGGCGAACCCGGACTGCACTACCTATGCCCCAGTTACAAGTCGTTCTTCGGCCACATCCGCCCGGTGATGGAGACGATGTGCGCTCTGCTGCGGGCTGGCGAAGCGCCCGCACAGATCACGAGTCACTACGCGGAAAAGGACCTGCACCGGGGGCGCAATGACATGTGCACCTGCCGTTCAGGCAGCAAATGGAAGAAGTGCCACGGCGCACCTGCACGGGTGCCGCAACCGCAACCCAACCCCTAGCCCCGGAGTCTTCCATGGCAACAGTCACCGATGACACGGACGCTGAGCACGCCGCATCGCTGCGGCGCCGCTATCTCATCCGGTTCGAGGAAGACACCCTGCGGCAGCGGCCGTTGTGGATCCGGCTGATCATCGAGTTGCTGGGCACGTTCGTGCTGGTGACGGTGGCCGCCGGGTCCGGCGTGATCAACCATTACGTGGGAGGCGGCCCGATCAGCAGGACCGCGGCGGTGATCGCGCCGGGGGCGGTGGTCATGGCGATGATCTACGCGTGGGGGCCGCTGTCGGGGCTGCACATCAACCCCGCCGTCACGGCCGCCTTCGCCGGCCGGGGAGTGTTCCCCACGGGCTGGGTGGTGCCGTACTGGGTGGCCCAGTTCGCCGGGGCGATCTGCGCTTGCCTGTTCTTGCAGGCCATGTTCGGTGATATGAGCGCGGGCGGGAACTACCCGATCACCACGCCGGGCGGGGACTGGAAGTCGCTGGTGATGGAAATAGTCCTCACCGCGATCCTGGTCAGCGTCATCCTCAACACCGCGACCGGCGGCCGCAGCATCGGCCACAACGCCGCGATCGCGGTCGGCGCGACCGTCGCGCTGCTCGGCCTGTTCGCCAGCCCGATCAGCGGCGCCTCGATGAACCCGGCCCGCACGCTCGGGCCCGACATCGTCGGCAACGGCTACACCGGGTGGTGGGTGTATGTGGCGGGGCCGGTCATCGGCGCCACCATCGCCGTGGCGATCATCCAAGCCGTGCGGGGCCTGCCCAATAAGGAGGAGCGCGAGGCCGCCGAAGGCGGCGCCCTGCCCATGCTCGGCGGCAAGCTCAAGCGCCACCGCTGAGGCAGGCGGCCGGCTCAGGCCGGGGTGGCCTTGGGTATCGTGACTACCAATGACGGCGGTATCGCAGACTGCATCCCAGCCCGGGCCTGCCGGGCTCGCTGACGGGGCAGGTGTGCCGCGCGCGGCCCAGCCCCGCCAGCTGATCGTGACCGTCTACGGGCTGTACTCGCGGGCTGATGGCGGCTGGATGTCGGTCGCCTCGCTGATCAGCCTGCTCGCTGATCTCGGCGTGGACGAACCGGCGGTCCGCTCGTCGATCTCCCGGCTGAAGCGGCGGGGGATCCTGCACGCGAGCCGCCGGGGCGGCGCGGCCGGATATGAGCTGTCCGATGAGGCGCTCGCCATCTTGCGGGAGGGCGATCAGCGCATCTTCCGGCGGGAACGGGCCACGCTGGCGGACGGCTGGCTGCTGGCGGTGTTCTCAGTCCCCGAAGCCGAACGCCAGAAGCGGCACGTGCTCCGCTCGCGGCTGGCCCGGCTGGGCTACGGCACCGCCGCCCCCGGGGTGTGGATAGCTCCGGCCCACCTGCACGACGCGACCGCTGAGATGCTCCGGCGGCTCGGGCTGGACTCGTACGCGGATCTCTTCCGGGCTGATCACCTGTCGTTCGGTGATCTGGCCGGGAAGGTGCACCAGTGGTGGGACCTTGACCAGCTGGAGCGGCTCTACGGCCAGTTCCTCGACGCCAACGGCCAGGTGCTGCGGCAGTGGCGTTCGCACCCGGCGGACGAGCGGGAAGCGTTCGCCGACTACGTGCGGGTGCTCACCGACTGGCGGCGGCTGCCCTACCTCGATCCTGGCCTGCCGGCCGCCCTGCTGCCCGCGGACTGGATCGGGGTCCGCGCCGCGGACCTCTTCTTCACCCTCCAGGCCCAGCTCGAAGAGGCAGCCAGGGCACACGTGTCACACGTGATCAGCGTGTAGTCAGTGCGGCCACCCCCTGGACCTCGACCAGGGCGGTGGGATCCCACAGCCGGTGTACGCCGACAGCGGCCATGGCGGGGTAGTCCCGGCCGGCCAGCTCGCGCCAGACCGCCCCGATCTCCCGTCCGTGCCGGCGGTAGTCGTCGAGGTCGGTGAGGTAGACGGTGGCCGACACCGGTTCCGCCGGCTCCCCGCCGGCGGCTCGCAGCGCGGTCAGCAGCCTGCCCAGGGCGTGCCCGAACTGCTCCACCACCCCGGAGCCCACGATCTGCCCCTGGGCATCCAGCGCTGTCTGCCCGGCCAGGAACACCAGGCGGTCCGCCGTCACCGCGACCGCGTGCGAGAAGCCGGAAGGCCTGCCCAGCTCAGCGGGGTTGATCCGGTCGATAGCCACGGTCCTGCGTATCACGTGGCAGTACGGTAAGGCCACCCCTATATATCGTCTTCTTGACGGTCGTGTCATTAGCAACATAGCCTGGCCCCGTCCAGCCCGGCGGAGGGAGGGCACGGGCCAGATGCGTATCGCGGTCGTCGGCGGTGGCCCGGGCGGGCTGTACTTCTCCGCGCTGGCCAAGCAAACCGATCCCCGGCACGAGATCACCGTGTGGGAGCGGAACACCGCCGAGGACACGTTCGGCTTCGGGGTGGTGTTCTCGGACGAGACGCTGGGCGGCATCGAGCACGCCGACACCGTCATCTTCCGCGCCATGGAGCGTGAGTTCGCGCGCTGGGACGACATCGACGTGCACTACCGCGGCACTGTCATCACCTCCGGCGGGCACGGCTTCGCCGCGATGAGCCGCCACCGGCTGCTGGGCATCTTGCAGGCACGGTGCGCGGAACTGGGCGTCCGGATCCATTTCCGGGCGGAAGCACCGGGAGCGACGCGGCTGGCGGCAACGCACGACCTGGTAGTCGCGGCCGACGGTGCCAACTCCCGGACCCGCGCCGCCTTCGCCGGCACATTCGGTCCCACTCTGGAGACNNCCACGGCTACCCCTACCGCCGTGACGCGAGCACCTTCATCCTGGAACTGCGCGACGAGGTCTGGCAGCGCGCCGGGTTCGCGGACCGGACCGCCGGCCCGGTGCCCCCGCTCCCGCCCGGCCGCAGCGACGAGGCGTCCATCGCCCGCGTCCGCGACCTGTGCGCCGACGTGCTCGGCGGGCACGAGATCACCGGCAACAACTCCCAGTGGGTGAACTTCACCACCGTCCGCTGTGCCAGCTGGCGGCATCGCAGCGTCGTGCTGATCGGGGACGCGGCGCACACGGCGCATTTCTCCATCGGCTCGGGTACCAAGCTGGCCATGGAAGACGCCCTGGCGCTGGTGGCCTGCCTGCACGAGCAGCCCGATGTGCCCACCGCGCTGACCGCCTATGAGGCGGAACGCCGGCCGGTGGTCGCCTCCACCCAGCGCGCCGCGCAGGCCAGCCTGGAATGGTTCGAGAACATCGGCCACTACACCGGCCAGGACCCGCCCCAGTTCGCGTTCAACATCATCACCCGCAGTCGCCGGGTCACCTATGACAACCTGCGGTTGCGCGACCCGGGGTTCGTCGCCGGGCTGGACTCCTGGTTCGCCGGCGTCCAGCAGCCACCTGCCCCGGTCCCGGACACGCCGGGCGCCGCC
>DPMS01000653.1:10240-13016 GCA_003541285.1 Actinomycetota bacterium | reverse complement strand
GCACGTCCTCCCGCATCACCTTGGGTATCTCGACCAGATCGAAGGCTGACCGCAGGCGGTCGAACGTGCCGTCAGTGGACCCGTCGTCCACGACCACCACCTCGAACCTGGGATACCGCAGGTTCAGCAGCCCGCGGACGCAGTTGACCACCACCGCCTCCTCGTTGCGGGCGGGAACGATGAGGCTGATGGCTGGTGCCAGCGGGCTGTGGAAGATCTCCTCCCTGCCCGCGACCAGGCGCCGCCGGGACGCGGTGATGGCATCCAGCGCCGCGAGCGTGATGAGAACCAGGTAGATGCTGTTCAGGACTGCGAAGTAGATGATGGCGAACCAGGCGTAGCCGCGGATGATAGAGGCGATCACGCTGGCCCTGGCTCACCCGTCATCGCCCGGCCCGGGAGGTGGCGCCAGCACCCGGGGCGGGGGTAGCCGGCCTGGCGCGCTCCCCGGAAGGGGTTTCGAGCCAGGTCGCCTTGCGGCGCAGGATGGCATCCGCCATCCCCCGCAGCCGCCACCAGGTATAGACCTGCCGGAAGCCGAAATTCTCGGCGATGGCTCCATAGATCAGCAGCGCGAAATTCCGCCACCCGCTGTAGCGGTGGTAGGTGACTTCCTCGGTGATGACGGCGATGATGGTCAGCAACGACGCGTAGCCCAGCCCGGCCACGATGAACAGCAGCACGATGGCCGGGTTCAGGATGCCGGTCGCCCAGCCGATGATGAACACGATGATGGCAACTGCCTCCACCACCGCGCCGAAGAGCTCGAAGATCAGGTAGAACGGCAGGACCACGAGGCCGACGCCGCCGTACTTGGGATTGAACAGCATGACCTTGTGGATCCACAGCGCCTCGGACAGGATCTGCGACCAGCGGGCACGCTGGTGGGCGAGCACTTTGTAGCGGGACGGGACCATGGTCCAGCTGCAGGGTTCCGGTACGAACCCGATCCGGTAGCGGCGGCCCTCGTCGCGCAGCCTGTGGTGAATGCTGGTCGTCATCTCCAGGTCGTCGCCCTCGGTGTACAGGTGGAAGCCGCCCACCAGTTCGTAGACGTCGCGCCGGAAGAGGCCGAACGCGCCCGATATGAACAGCATGCCGCGGATCTGCGACCAGCCAGCCCGGCCGAGGAGGAAGGCGCGCAGGTACTCGGCCGCCTGGATCGTCTGGAGCCAGCCGCCGGGCACCCGTGGGCCGACGACCCGGCCACCCCGGATCACGCAGCTGTTCGCCACCCGGATCGTGGCGCCGGCCGCGATGGTGAGGACCGGGTCCTCGATGAACGGCTTGGCCAGGCTGAGCAGGGCCGTCTCGTCGAGGTAGGTGTCGGCGTCGATGCGGCAGATCAGGGGGTGACGGGAGGCGTTCACGCCGGTGTTCACGGCATCCGCCGGCCGGCCCATGCTTTCCTTCCTGATGACGAGCAGATGCTCGCCGTTGGCGGGCGCATGCACGGACAGCACCCGGCCGACCGTCTCCAGTTCAGTCCGGATGACCTTGTCGACCTCGACCAGACGGAACTCCTCTTTCAGCCGGCTGAACGTCTCATCCGTCGACCCGTCATCGACGACGATCACCTCCAGCCGGGGATAACTCAGGTTGAGCAGGCCGCGGGTGCTCCCGACGATCAGGTCCTGCATGTTACGGACCGGCACCACGACGCTGATGCCGGGCGCCAGCGGGCTGGTGAAGATCTCCGTCAGGCCGGAGAACGTCGTTCGGCGGGACGAGCCGATCGCGTTGAATGCCGCCAGCATGATGAGGATGAGGTAGATGGTATTGAGGATGGCGAAGTACCAGATCGAGAACCAGGCGAACCCGCGGATGAACGATTCGAGCGCACTCATGGCTTCCTCCCGCCTTCGCCCCCGCTGGGCGTAGCGAGTTCGGCCTCCGGCACAGGCAGGCGCGCCGCGGCCAGCGCCTCCCTGGCGTGCGGGGCACCAGCGGCGTTCACTGCGGCCGCACGTGCCAGTGCCTGCCGGCCGGGGCTCCCGAGTGCGGCCAGTGCCGCGGCCGCGTTGTGGGCCACCCAGTAGTCCGCGTCGCCAAGACAGGTCACCAGCGGCCCCACACTGCGTGGGTCGCCGATCCGGCCGAGCGCATGCGCCGCCACGGCCCGCACCTCAGCGTCATCATCCGGTGCCAGGCACCGGATGATGGCCCCGGCGGCTTGCGGCACGCCGAGCCGTCCAAGCGCGCGCACGGCATTGACCCGCACCGCCTTGTCCGGGCTATGAATGCAGGCGACCAGTTCCTCCCAGGCGGGCATCGCATCAAGCAGGCCGAGCAGGTCGGCCGCCATCGCCCGGCGCCGCCCGCCGGCGGGCGGCCCGGCGGCTTCGGCAGCGGGCCCACCCGGGCCGGGCAGGGCCTGCCCGTCGCCGGCACGCACGGCCCGGCGCAGGGCTGGGACGGCATCGGGGCCGATTTCGAGCAGCGCCGACGCGACGATCCCCTCTGGGACCAGATCTGCCGGTGCGAGCATGCTGATCAGCGTCTCGGCCGCCTGGGGCGTGCCCGTCTTCCCCAGCCCGCGGGCGGCTACTATGCGCACCCGCACGCTGCTGTCCTCGATCGCCATCTGCTCGAGCCGCTTCTCGGCCTCGGGGGATGCGATCAGGCCCAGCCGGCTGGCCTCGGCTGCCCGCCGGTTGTGCCCGGGCCAGGATGAGTGCCGGATGACGCGGCTCACCACGCCGCGCTGCTGCAGGAGGTCTGCCAGCAGGTCGTGACCCTCTCCCCGGACCCGGGCCAGGTAGCTGAAGGCCAGCCG
>DPMS01000653.1:0-10208 GCA_003541285.1 Actinomycetota bacterium | reverse complement strand
ACCCGGCGCGCCAGTTCCCGCGGGCTGAAGGGCTTGATGACGTAGTCGTCGGCGCCGAGTTCGAAGCCCCGTTCCACGTCGTTCTCCTGCGCCTTGGCGGTGAGCATGATCACCGGCAGTTTCTCGGTCGCCCCGTTCGCCCGCCAGCGCTCCAGCACCTCCAGGCCGGACATCCCCGGCATCATGATGTCGAGCAGGACCAGGTCAGGGATCTCCGCGTCGACTTCGCGGAGTGCCTGATCCCCGTCGCACGCACGCCGGACATCGAAGCCCGACTGCTCGAGTTTGTACCTGACGAGATCACAGACGTCCGGATCGTCGTCTACGACAAGCACGCTGGTCATGTCATCACCTCGCTTCTGGGTGGCCCGATCAGCTCGGCCACTTTGTCCACGATCTGGCTGGAGCGAAAAGGCTTCACGATGTAGGCGTCCACCGGCGCCGGCGGGTGGTCAGCGTCCACGATGGACACGACCATCGCAGCCACCGAGCCCGGCGGCCTGCCGGACCGGATCTGGTGGAGCGCCTCCCACCCATCGATGCCCGGCAGCAGGATGTCCAGGATGACCAGGCGAGGTACCTCGACCCGCGCCTTTGCCACTCCTTCTTCCCCCGATGCGGCGCACTCCACCTGATAGCCGACCGCCCGCAGCCGTTCGGCGATCAGCTCCCGGACATCGTCGTCATCCTCGATGACGAGCACCGGCACATCCATGCTCATGCCGCCACCTCCCGGTCTGCCGACTGGGACCGTGAGTTCCGCCGGGCTGGCAACCGGGCAGTAAAGGTGCTGCCGGCGCCGGGCGCTGACACGACCCCGACCGTCCCGCCGTGCCCCTCCACCACGTGCTTGACGATGAAGAGCCCCAGCCCGGTGCCCTGGGTTTCCTGCTCCATCGAGATGGACGAGCGGAAGAACCTGGTGAAAAGCCCAGGCTGCTCGTCCTCGGGCACGCCGATGCCGGTGTCGCGTACCTGGATGACCACATCGTCCCGGTCGCGGCGGGCGCTGACATCGACCTCACCGCCTGGCGGGGTGAACTTCACCGCGTTCGAGATCAGGTTGGACACCATCCGCTCGAGTTGAGCGCGGTCGCCGTCCAGTTCCAGCCCCGGCTCCACTTCAACCCGGGCAGTCAGCTGACCGGCATGGATGGCCGGCCGGAACGACTCGTGCACGCCCTGGATGAGTGATCCCAGCCGGACCGGCTCGAAGATGACCGTCACCGAACCGGCTTCGATCCGGGAGAGCAGCAGCAGATCCTCGATCAGGGCCAGCAGGCGGCGGCCGTTGCGGGCCACGACCTCCAGCATCCGCCGCTGCTCCTTGGTGAGCGGGCCCGCGTCACCCTCCCCGATCAGTTCGAGGTATCCCAGCACGCTGGTGAGCGGGCTGCGCAGTTCGTGCGAGACGCGGGAGACGAAGTCAGATTTCGCGCGGTCGAGTTCCTGCGCCCGCTCGAGCATGCTCGCCTGGAGGACCTCGAACTTCTTCCGCTCGGTGATGTCCCTGGCGGAGGCGAATATCCCCTGCAGCTTCCCGTGCCGGTCGGTGAACGTCGCCGCGCTGTACCACAGCACCGTACTGCCGCCATCGGACCGGCGGACGGTCAGTTCGACGTCGGCCACCCGCCCCTCGCGCAGCACCGCGGTGACAAAGTCGTGCGCGCGGTCACGCTCGGTGAAACAGGTCTCGACCGCCACCCCGATCAGGTCCTCCCGCGCCCGGCCCGTCAGTTCCTCCATCGAGCGGTTCACATCCGTGATCACACCCACCTGGTCCGTGAGCACCAGCCCATCCATGGTCGCGCCGTACAGGGACTGGGTGTAGATGTGCAGTTCCTCCTCGATCGCCTTCTCGGCGGTGATGTCGCGGACCGCGGCAATGAGGGATCTCTGCTGGGTGCGGGGGTCGACGAACATCCCGCCGTTGAAGCTCACCGGCAGTTCGGGCCGGCCGGCCGGTGCCAGGGTGAGCTCGTGGTTGGCCACCTGCCCCTCGCCGAACGCGCGCGCCACACCCTTCCGCGCCGCGGCAGCGTCGGCGAACAGCCCGCTGAATCGCCGGCCCAGCAGGTGATGCCGGGAGTAGCCGGTGAACCGGCAGGCGGCCTCGTTCACATCGGTGACGATGCCGTCGTTGCCGATGATGAACAGCGCCACCACGGATGACTCGAAGATCGCCCGTGTGTACGCCTGCTGGGCAGCCAGATCCTGCCGCAGGCGCGCCTGCTCGGAGACGTCCCGGATGGAGACGAGCAGCCCCGCTCCCGCTGCCGCTTCACCACGCAGGATGGACAGGTTCACCAGGACGGCGGTGTGCTTTGCGGCCAGGCTGAGCTCACAGTTGGTGACTTCGCCCACCATCAGCGCCCGGTGCACCGCGTCGGTGGCCGCCCCTGGCTCGGCGAAGCAGTCAGGCAGCGCGGTGCCGATGAGCTCGTCCCTGCTACGCCCGGTCAGCTGGCACATGGTGCCGTTGACGTCGGTGATCCGGTTCCGCAGATCGGTGATGACGAGCCCGTTCGCGGAGGCTTCGATGATCATGCGGTTGTAGGCGCGTTCGTGCGAGAGGCGATCACGCAAGGCGGCCGGTTCGGTGACATCGCGGACCGAGACGACGAAATGGGCCTGCTGGCCCGCCGGGCGGCGGAAGGCCGACGCGCTGACCGACACCCGCTTGACCGACTCATCGCCAGCCACCAGTTCCAGCTCGGTGTCACGCGCAGCACCCTCGGCCAGGACCTGGTCCACCAGGTGCTGGGCAGTGTCACGATCGCGGAAGCAGTCCGCGAACTGGGCGCCGATCAGCTCGTTCCGGTCGCTGCCGGACAGGCTGCACACCTGGCGGGTGACATCGGTGATGACCCCGCCGGAGTCCACGGTGATCAGGCCATCGGCCGCCGCCTCGATCAGCCCCCGGTAATACGCTTCGGACTGCTGCAGGTGCTCGCGCAGTCCCTCCTGCTCGGTCAGGTCCTGGACGGTTGCCAGCAGGCCGTGCAGCTTGCCGTCCCGGCCGGTGACGGCAGACGCGCTGAGCAGCACGCTGACGGTGCTGCCGCCGGGGCGGCGCACGGTGAACTCCCGGTCGGTGAAACTGCCATTGCGTACCAGATCGCGTAGTGCGGCCTGCGCGCGCTGCGACTCCACCGCGTACTGGGTCACCTGTGTTCCCACGAGTTCGTCCCTGGTCCGCCCGGTCAGCACCTCCATTGGGTGGTTGACATCGGTGATGATGCCGAGCGGATCGGCGGTTGCCAGCGGGACGACGTTCGCCGCGAACAGCGCCGTAGCGGAGTAGTGGGCTTCCTCGAGCTGCTCCATCCGGCGTGACTCCGCCGTGACGTCGCGGGACATGGTGAGGAATCCGGCCGGCCTGCCCGTGTCGTCACGCAGCGGGGTCACCACGGCACTGATGGTAAGCCGGTCACCGTTCCTGCGGGTACGCTGGACCGTGCCCGACCAGCTGCCCTTGCTCAGGGCAGTAGCGAGCGGCGCGGGGTCGTGCCGGGCCGCCTCTCCCCCGGCGGCGCACATGTCCCACCAGGACAGGGTCCCCAGCACCGCGGAGGCGGCGTAGCCGTAAAGCTTGGCCGCACCCTGGCTCCAGAGCATGATCGTCCCGTTCTGATCGGTGGCGAACAGCGCGTATCCGGTGGTGGCGGCCAGGATGCTGGACGTGAGCGCCGCGCTGCGCCGCTCGTCACCGATCCAGCTGGGGTGGACGAACGGCGGCCTGCCCGCGTGCCGCCCCCGGGCGGCACGCGGGTTAGGCATACTGCGTGTGTTCCTTCGGACCATCCGAGCCTCATCGCATCCCGGAGCGTCATGCCAACTCCGCTCCGCATTCATCATCTCACGTTCCGATATCTTCGCAGGTAGTGCACGGTGCCGTTCGTCCCAGGGTGGGAGGGCTTATCACCCCTTCGTTACTCTTTGCTACTGAACTGTGCCCTTGGGTAGCAGGCTCGGGACCTTCGCCTCTCCAGCACCAGCAGTCCCGCCGGCGAACCTGCAGGTAGAAAGTGCGGTGGCCGCCGGGGAACCCGGAGGCGCAATGGCGACGACTCCCGTCAGGCGGGACGGGCTATTCCCACCACAGAACGTGGTGGTGACCGGTGGAGCCGGCTACATCGGGTCACATCTGGTCGACCGGCTGGCGGAGGATGGCCACCAGGTCACCGTTCTTGACGACCTCTCCGCCGGCCACGCCGCCTACCTCGCCCCCCGGCTGCGCGCCGGGCAGGCACGCCTGGTCACCGGGTCGATCCTCGACCCCGACCTGGTCGGGCGCGAACTTAGGACCGCGGACACCGTCTTCCACCTCGCGGCCGCCGTCGGCGTTCGCCGGATCGTGACCGAGCCGCTGCGGTCGCTGCGGACAAACCTGATCGGAACAGAGAACGTGCTGCACGCCTGCGCGGATCATGGCTGCCGGGTGGTCCTGGCCTCGTCTTCCGAGGTGTACGGGAAGCTTCCCAGGCTGCCCATGTCCGAGTCCGGGGACAGGGTGCTCGGGCCGACCACCGTGCCCCGCTGGTCCTACGCGGCGGCGAAGGCAGTGGACGAGCACCTGGCATTCGCCTATGCGGCCCAGGGCCTGCGGGTGTCGGTGGTGCGCTACTTCAACTCCTACGGACCGCGGCTGGACCGGGCCGGCGATGCTTCCGTCGTCGCAGTGTTCGTGCGTCATGCCCTGGCAGGTGAGCCCATCCCCGTGCACGGGGATGGGCAGCAGACCCGGTGCTTCACCTACGTCGCCGACACGGTGCGGGGGACAGTGCTCGCCGCGGCGGTGCCCGAGGCGCAGGGCCAGGTGTTCAACATCGGGTCCGCGACGGAAACGGCCATTGCCGCGCTCGCGGAGTTGGTCGCGCAGGCGGCCGGGTCCACGGTGCCGGCCGAGCGGATCAGCTACGAAGCCGCCTACGGACCCCGGTTCGAGGACATCACACGGCGGATTCCCGACATCAGCCGGGCGCGGGACGTGCTGGGGTGGGAGCCCCAGATCCCGCTGGAGGAAGGTCTCAAGCGCACGATCGCATGGTGGGGTGAGAACGATGCCTGACACGCGCAGCATTGACCGGACGCAGGAATACATGGCCAGGCTCAGTACGCGGAATCTGGTGATCGGCGTGATCGGGCTCGGTTATACCGGCCTTCCGCTCGCCTTGGCCGCCGCCCAGGCAGGGTTCACGACCTTCGGCTATGACCATGACGCCGAACTGTGTGCCCAGCTCAACCGGGGCGTCAGTCACATCAGCGACGTGACCAACTCCGAACTCCGGGCGACGCGGGCTGCTGACCTCTTCACCGCGGTCCCCGCACCCGGCCTGTCCCCGGTCCCCGATGTCGTCTTCCTGTGCGTGCCCACGCCGTTCGGCCAGATGCCCGATCTGTCCTATGTCCGCTCCGCCGCGCGGAGTGTGGCCAAGGTGCTGCGGCCAGGCATGGTGGTCATCGCCCAGTCCACCAGTTACCCGGGGACGACGACAGAGATCGTCCAGCCACTGCTGGAAGAAAGCGGCCTGCGGGCGGGCCAGGACTTCGCGCTGGCATTCTCGCCCGAGCGCATCGATCCCGGCAGTTCCGGGTGGAACATCCACAACACCCCGCGCATCATCGGCGGGGTCAGCGAGGAGAGCACCACACTGGCGGCGGCTGCCCTCGGAGCCGTCCTGGGCGACCCCGCGCTGGTCCTGCCGGTGCGCAGCCCGGCGGTGGCCGAGTTCGCCAAACTGCTGGAGAACAGCTACCGGCTGGTCAATATCGGGCTGATCAACGAGCTGGCGATGCTCGCCCACGAGATGGGAATCGACATCCGTGAGGTCATCGACGCGGCCGCCACCAAGCCATACGGGTTCCAGGCTTTCTACCCGGGGGTGGGCCCAGGCGGCGCGTGCATCCCCGAGGATCCCCTCTACCTCGCCTGGAAAGCGCGCTCCTACGAGTTCGACACCAGGCTGATCGGCCTGGCGGCGGAGCAGAACCAGGGGATGGCCCGCTACATCTTCGTCCGGGTGCTGGAGATGATGAGCAAACGCGGCACAGCCCTGGGCGGCAGCCGCGTGCTGTGCATCGGCGCCGGGCACAAACCCGACATCGCGGACACGCGCCACTCACGCTCGCTGCGGGTGATGGAACTGCTGGCCAAATCCGGCGCCAGAGTGGACTACTCCGACGCGCTGATCACGACCGTGGAAGTGGATGGCCACGAACACAAGAACGTCGACCTCAGCACCGCCAACCCGGCGGATTTCGATGTGATCGTCGTTCTGGTCGCCAGGGAGAACCTGGACCTGAGCCGCTTCCTCGCGGCCGGGGTCCCGGTCTTCGACGCTGCCCACGCACTGGCGGGAGGGACGCAGGTCGAGCACCTGTGACCTCACTGACGCAGGGCGGCGAGGACACTTGCGAGCCTGCCCGGGTCACCGTCGATGTGAACCACCTTGTCCCGGCTGGCGGCGCCGGAGACAAGCCGGACATCGGCCCGCCGGACCCCGAACGCCTCCGCCACGGCCCGCAGCGCGGCCTCGGTCGCCTTTCCCTGCACCGGCCGCGCGGTCACCCTGACCACCAGTGCCTCGCCCCGGATGCCGCCCACGGCCGTCCGCGGTGAACCCGGCTGGACCCGGATCGCCACCGTCAGCGCCATCTGGGCTCCTGGGTCAGCTGCTGCCCACCCCGAGCACGGCGAGCAGGACAAGGATGAACGTGGTGGAGGCAAGGAACCCGTGGCCGGCCACCACCGGCACCGGGAAGTTCCGTTCCGCCGGGAAATCGAATTCGGCTGACACACTACCGGGATCGGCGGCAGCCGCCGCGAAGGCGCGGTGCACCGGGATCCACCGCGTGAACATGGTCAGGCCCAGCGCGACGATGACCAGCAGGATGCCCAGTGCGGTCCAGGCCAGTATCCGCCGGTCGGACAGCAGGTAGATGACCCAGACCACCAGGCCGGTCAGCGCGAGCAGGACATGCCCGAGGATGACCGGGCCGGGCAGGCGGCTCTTGATGGCGCCCCTATTCGTCACATCGTTCTCGATGAGCCAGACTGCGAGCAGGTAGAGCCCTATGAACGCGGTGACGAGCCAGCTGATCAACGCGGCGAAACCCATGTCTTCTCATTTCGGCTAACGGCGGCCACAGGGGGGCGGTCAGCCACGGTCATGGGTATTCCAGATAGCCCCGCACCCGTCACTGTCACGGACGGCCGCCGGCTACCGGTTCACGCCGCTGGTGCGGCTCCGGTCACGAGATCAGCTTCTGGACGTCGTCCCACACCCAGGCGCCGTTTTGCGGAGTGGGCGCCGTTCCCAGCACTGTCGTCAGCCACTGGCGGGCGTAGGCCGGCGCACGGCCCCCCCCGGTCATCACCACGGCGGTGACCTTCCACCGCCGCAGTGCGCTGCGGAAAGCGCTGGCGGTGGCAGGAGTGGGCCGCGGGGGGAGCGCCAGGTAGGAATGCGGGGAGTAGGAAGTGGTGAGCCCGCTCATCGTGCCCTCCGGCGTCCCCGGCGTCAGGCCGTGGTCCACGGTCCCGTCCGGCCCGGCGACGAGGCCACGTCCGCCCACGACCGAGAACCGCATGCCGGACCGGGCCTGCCATACCAGCGCCTGGTCCAGGTAGGAGGACGGGAAGGGGTAGAACAGCACCACGGCGCCCGAAGGCAGGCTTGCTCCTTGGTGGGTGACCCAGGAGGGGGCAGCGACTGCCGTCGTCGTAAAGGGAAGCGGCCACGCGAACAGCCAGGGCAGGACCAGGCCCGCGCTGATCGCCCCCACGCCGGCCCAGCCGGCGGCCCGCCGGGTCAGTGCCCCGCGCAGCCAGGTCCCGCTGGGAGCGGGCTGGCCGCCCGGGCCGGGCCGGACGCGGTCCACCAGGAGTGCTGCCGCGACCGCGACGAACCAGACGGCCACCGCCGAGAAGTTCGCGGGGGTGATCTTGTCCAGCACCGGCAGATGATCGAGGGCGCGCCAGGGCAGCACCAGCCACCGCGGCTCCCCTCCGCTCGGCACCGGGAGGTGGGTGGCACCGAGCGACAGCCAGACGGCAGCGAGCGTCATGACGGCACACAGCTTCGCCAGCGGCCGGCGTACCGCGATCACGGCCACGACGAGGACGGCGATGGCCGGGATCCCGAGGTAGGCCCCGAGTGTCCCGGCCGGCCCCAGGTAACCGATCTGGGGCAGATGGAGCTGCTGGAAGGCTGACTGTGACAACGGGAGCAGCACCCTCAGCAAGCCGTTCGTGGCCGAAAAGGCCCAGTCCGCTCCCTTGATGTGCTGAGGGCCGGCCAGCGCGAACCAGAGTGGATAGCCGAGCAGGACGGCCGCCACGGCCCCGGCAAGGGCAAAACCCCGCACGGCGAAGGGGAGCCGCCGGGCAAGCACACCACCGGGCGACAGCGCGTCCTGCCGGAACACGGCGGCGGCGATGGCCGCCAGCAGCGCCATACCTGCCGTCATGGCAGTGATGGTGAGCGTCTCGCTGCCGATGAAGAACTGAAGCGCGGTGAGGACCCCCAGCGCGAGACCCCAGCGCCACCACTTCCCGCGCTGGGCGACGGCCAGCTCGTAACCGCACCAGAAGATCAGCGGCAGCAGGGCCTGGAACGTCACCTGGAGATGGTTGACCGCCTCGTTGCGCATGACGAACGGCGAGAAGCCGAACAGCAGCCCGCCGAGGAAGGCCGCGAACCGCGACAGCCCGAGTGCCCGGCGCAGGCACACGTAGGCCGCCAGGGCGCTCAGCGCGGGAGCCAGGGTGAGCGCGACGTTCAGGGAGGCGATCGGGCCCCACAGCCAGGTGACCGGCGCGAGGGCGACCCCGAGCGCGAGCACGCTGGTGTTGTCGAGCAGGTTCATCCCGGCCGGCACGTGCGCGGTGGTGGCGAGGAACAGGCTGTGACCGTGGCTGATCGCATAGGCGGGCCAGTCGAGGAACCAGACGAACGACGAGGGGTCGCCACAGGCGCAGACCATCGTGGCGGCGGGATTCCCCGTCCATACATGCCACCACAGCGCGACACCGAGTGCGAGATACGCCGCCGCCGCGAGCAGCCACACCGGGATGCGGTTCACCAGTCCGGCGTGGCCAGGCTCCGGTGCGGTGCCCCCGGCCTGCCCGGCTGGATCGGCCTGCCCAGCGGGGGCAGCCGGTTCCTGGGTGCCCTGGATTGCCGCCCGTTCCATCTTCTCCAGCCCTGGCGCCGACGACCGCCGATCCTCGCCCGACGTGCATCTGCCGCACAATGCCGCAGAGCGGAAGTCAGAGTATCAGCCGGACGCGCCGGCCGGTCTGATCTGAAGAGTCGTGACATGTGCAGGTGCTGGTGGCGTAGGGTCAGTGGCCAGACATTGTGGCTTGACTCAGGACAAAGAGAGCGCTGATGCCGACGCGTGAGTCCCCTGACCGGCAGATTTACCGTGCTTTGCGGGAGGCCCCCGACACCGAGCTGGTGACCGGTGCCGCCCGCGAGGAGTTCGCCCGGTCACACCCCGACGTCAAGCTGGAACCACTGGTCGTGGTGATCGCGGCCTACAACGAGGCCGGCAACATCGGGGCAGTCCTGGACGAGATCACCGACGAGATCGGCGGGGTCCGGGTCTCCCGGCTGGTCATCGACGACGGCTCCACCGACACCACCT
Source organism: Actinomycetota bacterium (assembly GCA_003541285.1). Taxonomy (GTDB): domain Bacteria; phylum Actinomycetota; class Actinomycetes; order Streptosporangiales; family Streptosporangiaceae; genus UBA9676. Next base: position 554 of record DPMS01000653.1, on the reverse strand, counting down.
CCGAGACCGCCCGCCGGCACGGCGCCCTGGTCTGCACCCTGGCCGCCAACCGCGGCCACGGCGTCGCCCTGCGGCTGGGCTACCGCATCGCCCGCGAAGGCGGCGCCCGCTACATCGCCACCCTCGACGGCGACGGCCAATGGGACCCCGCCGACCTGCCCGCCATGGTCACCATCATCGAACAGGGCAACGCCGACTTCGTCATCGGCTCCCGCCAGCTCGGCCGCACCGAGAACACCGACTGGTACCGCAACGCCGGAGTCCGCTTCTTCGCCTGGCTCATCTCCACCCTCACCCACACCAAACTCACCGACACCTCCAGCGGCCTGCGCGTCATGCGCGCCGGCCTCACCGGCACCGTCCGCCAGACCCAGCCCCAGTACCAGACCAGCGAACTGCTCATCGGCGCCCTGTTCAACGGCTACACCGTCGCCGAAGTCCCCACCACCATGCGCCAGCGCCTCTCCGGCGTCTCCAAAAAAGGCGGCAACCTCTTCTACGGCTTCCGCTACGCCCGCGTCATCACCAGAACCTGGTGGCGCGAACGACGCACC
>DPMS01000652.1 GCA_003541285.1 Actinomycetota bacterium | reverse complement strand
GTCGTGCCCGGCGGCGAGGCGCGGGCGCTGGAACGGCTGGCAGCCGACCCTGCATCGGCTGGCGGCACCGCCCAGGAAGACACCGCCCCGAGCAGCGGGGACGGGAACGCGGCGGGCCAGAACGCCGCCTGGCACGAGGCCGCCCGGGCGCTGCGCCAGCCCGGGGCAGTGATCCTGGCAGGCGAGCGGCTGGCCGAGGTGCCCGGCGCGCTGTCCGCGCTGGCCCGGCTGGCCGCTGCGACCGGGGCCTGGCTGGCCTGGATCCCGCGCCGGGCCGGGGAGCGCGGGGGCATCGACGCCGGCGCGCTGCCGAACCTGCTGCCCGGCGGGCGGCCGACCGGCGACCCCCAGGCCCGGGCCGAGGTAGCCACGGCCTGGGGCGTAGCCTCGCTGCCCGAACAGCCGGGCCGGGACACCGCCCAGATCCTCGCCGCCGCGCCGAGCGGGGACATCACCGCCCTGCTCATCGCCGGGGTGGATCCCGGCGACCTGCCGGACCCGGGCGCCGCGCTCGCCGCGCTTGAGGCCGCGGAGTTTGTCGTCTCCCTGGAGCTGCGAGCCAGCGCGGTCACCGACCGGGCGGACGTGGTGCTGCCGGTGGCTGCCGTCGCGGAGAAGGCGGGCACGTTCGTCAACTGGGAGGGCCGGCCGGGCACGTTCGGGCCGGCGCTCGCCGTCCCGGGCGTCCGGTCCGACCTGGAGGTGCTGGGCTGGATCGCTGACCAGATGGACATCCACCTCGGGCTGCCCGATGCCGCCGCTGCGCGCCGCGAGCTGGCCGGGCTCGGCGCCTGGGCCGGTGAGCGGCCTGCCGTCCCGGACCTGCCCTTCCCGCCGGCCGTCCGGCCCGCTGCCGGGCAGGCCGTGCTGGCCACCTGGCACCAGCTCCTGGACACCGGGCGGATGCTGGACGGCGAGCCGTACCTAGCCGGCACCGCCCGCCCGGCGGAGGCCGTGATGTCGGCGGCCACCGCCGCCGAGGCGGGGACCGCCGCCGGGCGCGCGGTGGCCGTGACCACCGGGCACGGCTCGGTGACCCTTCCGGTGCAGACCGCGGACATGGCCGATCGCGTGGTATGCGTGCCCGCGCACTCACCCGGCTGCGAGGTGCGCCGCAGCCTTGGAGCCGGGCACGGCAGCCTGGTCAGCCTCCGCGGCGTCGGCTGAGCCAGCCGGCTGGTAGATGTCATCGATCGCGCGGCTGGCGGCAGGCAGCCCCACCCGTGCCCGGTCTACCGGTGCCCTGGGGCGACCGTCACTGTCGTTCTTCGTCAAGAGCGTGCAAGGCCACCGTGGAGTGCGCGAAGGCGCCGCCCGCGCGCATCTCGGCCGCCACCCAGATGGCTTCCATGATCTCCTGATCACTTGCGCCCGCCCGGCGGGCGAGCTTGGTGTGCCCCCTGATGCAGTACGGACACTGGGTAACGTGCGCGGCGGCGACCGCGATCAGCTGCTTGGTCTTGGCGGGCAGGGCGCCGTCGGCGAACACCTGCTGGCTGAACGCGTCAAAGGCCTGATGGATCGCCGGGGCGAGCTCACGGCGCCGGTCACCGATCTCGCGGGTGGCCGGCGGGTAGACCACGCTGGTCATGACCAGGTTCCTTTCCTGGCTGCGGCAAGGGCGGTCTGTGCGACGGGGCTGCCGGAGCCGATGGCTGGGGATCTCACCCTGCCAGCCTGCTCCGGCGAGGTTGCAGATTGCCTGCGCACCCAGGATGCGGCGTGATGGCACCCGCTCCCAGCGGCGAGCGGCCAGCCCTTGCTCAGCGCAGCCGGCGCTCCACCGATTCCATATCGCGGTCCAGGCGGCCGGCGGGCTGCCCGGGACGCCAGTCCAGCTTGATGGTGACGGTCACGCGGGGTGCCGTCTCGGAGACTTTGTCGATGCAGGCACGGATCACCGCCAGGATCTCGTCCCATTCGCCCTCGACGTTGGTGAACATGGCGTTCGTGTCGCTGGGCAGGCCGCTGGCCCGGACGATGCGGACCGCCTCGGCAACGTGATCGCCGACCGACTCGCCGGCGCCGAGCGGGGTGATGGAGAACGCGGCAAGCATGGCTACGATCCCCGCCCGGCCGCGCCGCCGTCTCGCGGTCATCGCGGTAGGCGTCGTAGGCCTTGGTGTACTCCATGACCCGGGCCACGTCGCCGATGAACGCCTCGTCGTACCCGGCCCGGCGCAGCAGGTGGAAGCCCATCTCCATGCCCGCGCTGATGCCCGCGGCGGTGACCACCCGGCCGGCGTCCACCACCCGGGCCCGGCTGACGTGGCAGGCCGGCGCGAGGCTGGCCAGCCGGTCGATCGGCACCATCCCGGGCGGTTGCGCCTCCGTGCGGTTGCGCCTCCGTGCGGTCGGGCTCCTTGCGGCTGGTGGCCGGGACTGGCTGGCGGTCGGTGATGACCGCTTTCTTCTGCCGCTTCAGCGGGATGCCCCGAACCTGGCGACCAGTGGTTTTCTGCCTGCCCGTTCCACGCTGGCCTCAAAGCAGGTGCGCGGCCCGTGCGGTGCGTCGACCTTGACCTTGTACTTGCGGGCCATCTTCGTGACCGTCGAGCCGTGCTTGGCGGCTAGTTATCCAGGGTCCGTCCGCGACAGAGCCGGTGTCCGCGGACGGAGGTCCATGGACGCTCCAAGCGCCCCACCTGGTGGGTTCCCCCGGTGCGCTCGGCTACGGCGCACCAGTCCCGCCAGCAACGGCCACCCGGCCACGACGGCCGGGCCGGCGTTCCGCCGGACCTGCCGGTCCAGCGGCGGAAAGTGCCCGGCGGCGTGATCAGCGAGTACTACCAGGCTGCGTAACTGATCTCATGAACCCGAAGGTCAGACACCATGCGAGTAGTTTTGAAGCGGTACAGGCTGCGAAGCCCTCGCGGCCGAACCGGCGCACGATCGGCAGGCGCAGCCCGGGACCCGCGCCGACGATGGCGATAACTGACATGACCTGCCCTTTTCAGGCGGATCCCGTGCGCTGGCGTGTCTGTGGGTACCGCAAGCCGGCAACGCAGTGCGCCCGGGTTTGTCGGTGGCGGAGATTGCCCGGCGGGTGGCCGTGCACCGAGACTGCGTGTGCATCCACTTAGAGCATTTCTGCCGTGGCGAGATGCACAGGCTGGGAGGTCACGTGGCCGCGCCGATATTTCAGGGTCACCGGACGTTCGCGTGGTTCACGCCACGCAGGAGAAATGCCACCGAGTACGAGCTGTACACGGTGGGCCAGCAGTCGGGCCCGGAGCAGTGGCTCGCCGTGGACTGGCCGATCCGCTTCGATGACGGGCGCGCGCCGTTCACCGCGTCATCGACCGAGGTGCGATGCAGCAACTGGCAGGACTACCGGGACCCGGCGCAGCTGTGGCAGCGGCCTTACGTCGTCGCCGCCAATCACGAGGAGCAGGCGCTGGCCCGGCTGGTGCCCGACGAGCTGTCGACCGGCCTGGCTGCGGAGATCGACCCAGCCTGGCTGGACCCGATGCTGGCGCGGTACTACGGGGCGTGGCCGTTCGTGGAGTACGGGCTGTTCCTCGCGCTCTGTTACGCGGTTCGTGAGGCCCTGGCCGACACCGCGCAGTTCTCCATCGCGTTCCAGGCCAGCGACCGCATGCGGCACCTCCAGGACATCGTCCACCTGATGTTCGACCTCACCGCCGCCCGGCCCGGGTTCACCGACGCCGACGCCAGGGCGGCCTGGATGTCGGATCCGGTGCTCGTGCCCATCCGTGAGAACGTCGAGCGGATTGTGTCCCTCCGGGACTGGGTGGAGATCGTGGTCGCCGTCAACCTGGTGTTCGAGCCCATCGTGGGCCAGCTGGTGAAGACCGAGCTGCTGGCGCGCAACGCACCGCACCACGGCGACGCGGTGACTCCGCTCGTGCTCGCCAGTGTGCGGGCTGACACCCGCCGTCACCAGGCGGCAGCCGAGGAGCTGATCCGGCTCCTACTCGCCGACGCCGAGCACGCCGCACACAACCGGGCCGTGCTGGCCGGCTGGGCCAGCCGGTGGGCGGCGGAGAGCACGCACGCCGCCGAGGCGGTTGCCCCGCTGTTCGAGACCGGGATGACAGCAACCGGCGAGACGTTCAGCGGCTGCCTGAAGCGGGTCCTCGACCGCCAGCACGCCCTGCTGGCCGCCCTCGGCCTCACCGGCTAGCGACGTGAACGGAGTGCCCAGATGAGCGAGACGGCGCAGACCCCGGCCCGCCGCCAGGCGCGGACCCGCGTCGGCATTTCCCTGATGACGAGCGCGGAGACCGAGGCCACGGTCGATCTGGTCCGCGATGAGATGCCTGACGCCGTGGTGCACTTCCGCGACTGCTACTACAAGATCGAGCGGGACGGCGACCTGGACTTCGACATGCTGAAACTCGGCGACCGGCTTGGCCGGGACATCGACACCGACACCTTCCTGGTGAACATGAGTTCTTACTACGGGCGCATCGTGGTGTCGGACGACCACGTGGCGATCTACTCCGACATCCGCCCGGACCGGTTCCGGGACTGACGGGCGAAGGCGGGACACGACGATGACGAAGAACCTGGTGGCTGTGCACGACAAGGCCAAGAGCTACGACTGGCAGTTCACTGTGGGCGACCAGAGCCCGAAATACCCCACGCGGTACACGATCCCGGCGACGGGCAAGGACCCGTTCCGCATGCTGATTCGTGACTACGTCAAGATGGAAGCGGAGAAGGACGACCGGACGCACGGTTTCCTCGATGGCGTGCTGCGCATGGGGATCGCCAAAGAGATACAGCCGCGCTTCATGGAATGCATGAAGCTGACCCTGCCCGACCTGACCAACGCCGAGTTCCAGGCGGTCTCGGCCGCTGGCGGCCTCATCGCCTCGGTGCAGAACCAGGAACTGCGGCAGGGCTACCAGGCCCAGATGATGGACGAGATCCGGCACACGCAGCTGGAGATGAGCCTGCGCGACTACTACGTCAAGCACTGGCGCGACCCGGCCGGCTGGGACATCGCGCAGAAGGCGCTTTACCAGCACCCTGGGGGCCTGGTGTCCATCGGGCTGTTCCAGAACTTCAATACCGGCGACCCGATCGACTGCATCGTCAACCTCAACATCTGCGTGGAGACCGCGTTCACCAATATCCTGCTCGTCGCGACGCCGCAGGTGGCGGTGGCCAACGGCGACCACGCACTGGCCACTACGTTCCTGTCCATCCAGTCCGATGAGGCGCGGCATATGGCCAACGGGTATGGCTCGATCATGGCCGTCCTGGAGGACGAGAACAATGTCCCGGCTCTCAACCGTGCCCTGGAACGCCATTTCTGGCATTCGCACAAGGCGCTGGACGCGCTGGTCGGATGGCAGGCAGAGTACGGTGCGACGGTCCGGCCGTGGTCCTACTACGACCAGTGGCAGGAATGGGTGGTCGATGACTTCGTCGGCAGCTTCATCGACCGGCTGACCGAGTTCGGTGTCCGGCCGCCGGAGCGCCTCGCTAAGGCGGCCGAGGATGTGCGCTGGTCACACCACACCGTGGGGCTGGCGCTCGCGGCGATGTGGCCGCTGAACTTCTGGCGCTCGGATGCGATGCGGCCGGCCGACTTCGAGTGGTTCGAGAACCACTATCCGGGCTGGCATGACGCATACGGCGGCTTCTGGGACGCCTACCTGCAGATGGCACACCCGTCGTCGGGGCGTCTGATGCTGCAGGAACTGCCGGCCTTGCCACCGTTCTGCCAGGTGTGCCAGCTGCCGTGCGTCCTGCCCCGGCTGGACCTCAACGAATTCAGGCTTGCCGAATGGCGCGGGTCGAAGTACGCGCTCTGCAGTGAAGGCTGCGAATGGGTCTTCCGCAACTGGCCGGAGGCGCACGCCGGACGCAAGCAGTTCTGGGAGCGGTACGACGGCTGGGACCTCGCCGACGTCATCCTCGACCTCGGGTACGTGCGCCCGGACGGGCGGACCCTCATCGGCCAGCCAACGCTGGACCTGGAACGGCTGTGGACGATCGATGACATCCGGGCGATCGGCTACGAGGTCAAGAACCCGCTGGCCGGCCTTTGATCCCCGCGACGCATCATGGGTGAGGACGACACGAGGGCCGGTGACCGGACGTGCCGAAGGTCGAGGTAGTTCCCCTCGGGGCGTCTTATGACTGCCGCGACGACGAGACCCTCCTGGCCGGGGCACTCCGCGAGGGCCGCTACCTGCGGTACGGGTGCCGGCACGGAGGATGCGGCACCTGCCGCATCCTCCTCGTCGAGGGGGATGTCGAGCAGTCCGGGTCGACCTTCGCGTTGACGGCCAGTGACCGCGCCGACGGCTGGGTCCTGGCGTGTGCGAGCGTCCCGGTTGAGGACTGCGTCATCGACGTGTCCGCGACGGACCTGACTGCGGAGGAGTTTCTCGCTGGCGATCAGGTGCGTGGCTACACGGCGGAGATCGCCGAGATCCGGCGGCTCACCCCCGACGTGCGGGGTGTCCGGCTGCGGCTACTCGACCCGCCCTCGATGCGATTCACCGCGGGACAGTTCGTCAATGTCGAAGTGCCCGGGACCTCGGTGCTGCGGGCCTACTCCATGGCCAACCCGCCGAGCGATTCCGGGCACGCCGACCTCGTGGTCCGCCTGCTGCCAGGTGGCGCCTTCTCTGCCTTGCTTGAAGACCGTCTCGCGCCCGGCGACCGGCTCCGCCTCTACGGCCCGTTCGGCCAGTTGAAGGTCCGGCTGTCCCACCGGCCGATGATCATGGCCGCCGGGGGCTCCGGGCTCGCCCCGATCCTGTCGATGGTGGGAGATCTCGCCGACCAGCAGAACAGGCGGCAGGTGACGGTCTTCTTCGGGGCGCGCAGCGCAGCAGACCTGTATCACCTCGACCGGCTGCGGGCGCTGCAGGACCGGATGCCGTGCCTGGAGATCGTACCCGCGCTGTCCGAGCGTGCTCCGGCAGGCTGGGCCGGGGAGACCGGGCTGGTCACCGATGTCATCGGCCGCCGGTTCCCCCAGCTCGAGGGGTACGACGCCTACCTGTGCGGGCCTCCGGCCATGATCGACGCCGCGACCGGGCTCCTCACCGCGCGCGGCGTGCGCCTGCGCAACATCTACTTCGACGCCTTCGTGCCAACCGGCTGAGGCGGCGGACCCGCCAGCAGGCCCAGGCTCAGGACCTTGAGCGCGAGCTGCGCGTGGAAGCGATCCTCCTGATGGGTCAGCCGCAGGCCGGTGAGTTCCTCGATCCGGTGCATGCGGTACTGCATCGTCTTCGGATGGACGAACAACTGCTGCGCCGCTCGATGAGCGGTGCAGTCGGCGGCCAGGTAGGCCGCCAGCGTTTCCACCAGGCCCGTGCCGTGCGAGGCGTCATAGCCCAGCAGGGGGCCCAGGGTCCGGTTGGCGAACCGGGCGAGCGCGGCCCCACCCGACGGCGACACGAGGAATTCGAGGACGCCGAGCTGGTCGAACAGGCCGACTGGCTGCTCGGGCTGCCACGTGGACGCCAGCGCGATTCCGGCCTGCCGGTAGGCTGCGGGCAGTTCGCCGGGGCCAGCGGCCGGGCCGCTGAACCCGACCGACCGCCACAGCCCCCGCGGCCGGTGGGCGACGAGCATCCGGCCGAGTTCGCGCACATCGCCGGGAGACAGCGCGGGGCAACAGGGCAGGATGCTCACGAAGGCGTCGCCGCGGCACACCTGTGCCGCGCCCCTGATGCCCGCCTGTTTCAGCTGCTCGCCGATCCAGTTGCTGATGTGAGTGCGTGCCCGCTCGAGTCGCTCGGCGTCCCAGTCCTCCCGTTCGGCCAGCGCGGTGAGGCCGCTGATCTCCATGATCGCCACCCGGACCGGGAACTCCAGCAACAGCCGGAGGTGGCGCCGGCGAACCAGGAATTCGGCCTCGTCCGGCAGGTGGCCCTCCAGGAGGTCCCACAGGAGCTCGGACTGGAGCCGGCGAACCGCAGATGCCGATGCTGCTTCCCCGGCCCACAGCAGTGCGCATACGGTTGCGGCGTGTTCCGCCAGGGCGATCTCGCCTTCGCCCGGGACGCCGGGCAGCCCCAGGTATAGCTGCCCGAACACCGCGTCGCCCACCCGGACCGGGACATCGAGGATGCAGTTGCCGTCGTTGCCGGGAGCGAGCAGCTCCGCCTGCCTGGCTGGGCCCGGCTCGGCCGCCTCCAGCCAGGCCGATGCCCGCCGCCGGAGCTGGGCGACCGCCTTCTCGTCACCCTCCCCCAGGTGGCAGTCAGGGCCCGCCAGCAGCACCGCATGCGCACCGGTCAGCTCCCGCGCCGCCGTCGCGACCGCGTCCACATTGCCGCCATCGTTCGCGATCCTGGTCAGCGCCTCATGCCCCTGCAACGTCAGTTCCGCCTTGTGGTGCCGGAGTGCCGAGTTGGTGTGCTCGCGCTTGAGGGCATCGACGATGGCCCGCTGCTCCCCGTATGACCGTGCGTTGTGAACGGCGAGGGCGGTCAGATCGGCCAGCCCCTTGAGCAGGCTTTCCTCCTCGTCCATGAAAGGCACGCAGCGCCGGCGCCAGACGCACAGCACTCCAGCTGTGGCGCCGTGCAGAATCACCGGAACACCCAGAGCGGACCGGGTGCCCTCCTCCTCAGCGATACTCAGGAAATGGCGTGACAGCGTCGCCTCTCCCAGGTAGTCGCGGACCCGCAGCGGACCTCCGATCGCGAGGACCCGGCCGGCCAGGCCCTGGCCGCGCCGCACACGCAGGCGCGAGGTGGCCACGGCGCGGTGGCCGACCGCGCAGCGCATCTGGAGTTCCTGGCCCGCGTCATCGAGGAGAAGGATCCCGGCAATCTCAGCGTGCATCAGGGCCGCCGCTGAATTCGCGACGGCGAGCAGCACCTCATCGAGAACCCGCAACGAAACGATCTTGGTCGTCACGTGGTGCAGCGCCACCCAGGCCAGGCGGGGCGCCTCCGCAGCGTCGTTGAGCAGCCTGGCAACCGTGGCGAGCGACTGTGCCGCCGCCTCGTCGAAGAGCCCGCCGCCGCGCACGACGACCAGGTCGATGCTGTCGGTCACGGATGTCACGATGGCGGGTGTCCCCGCGAGCCGCCCAGTGCCCTCATCCGGTCGTCTGCGCAGCAGCGGCAGCGCGAGCCCGTCCGCGGCCATAACCTGCGGAACACCCTCCACCCAGCGGACCAGGTGAGCTCCGTCGCCCGAGGCCAGCCGGCGCGCCACGCCGAGCACGCTGCGCAGGGAATGACCGCCCAGACCCTGCTCGGGCAGCTGATCCCAGGCGGCGACAGGCCGGCCCGGCCGTTCCTCGGGGCCCGGCCCGTACCCGGCAGACGCGACCATGCGCCACCCCTTTCGCCGCAGGTATCCCACGACTAGCCTGAACCGTGCCGACACGGTCCAACACCCGGCCTGCATCTGAGCATCAGCCCAGCACCGGGTCCGGTTCGTCGGCCTGGCAGGACGAACGATTTCGCTGTGTTAACCCTGACGGCTCTACATCGGCCAGGTCAGCGGCCAGCACGATCTCGGTCTCAGCCCAGGCGGCCGCCGCACTGGCCGAGGAGTAGATGTTCTGGGTGCGCTCAAAGTCAGCTCTGCGCGGACAAGAATGCGCGGCAATGTGCGCGGGCGCGGTCAGCGTTCAGCAGCTGGAGGCGAGCCCGGAGCGGGGTGTGCGGCACTGCGGTCACGGCGCGGGCGTGAGGGCTTCCACCGCGGCGATGATGTCAGACTCTGCCTGGGCGTTGCGGGCCCGGCGGGCCGCGTTCCACCGCCGCGCCGCCGCGGCCCGGCGCCGAACCCGCCGGGCATGCTCCCGGACCCGCGCGGGGCTCGCAC
>DPMS01000882.1 GCA_003541285.1 Actinomycetota bacterium | reverse complement strand
ACCGATCCGCTCGGCGACCTCCTGGCCGTAGGCGCCGACGTTCTGGATGGGGGTGGCTCCGGCCCGGCCGGGGATCCCGGACAGGCATTCCAGGCCGGCCAGGCCCTCGTCCACACAGGAGGCGACCACGTCATCCCAGTTCTCGCCGGCCGCCACCGTCAGTTCGACCAGGTCCCGGCCCTGCCCATCTGCGTGCTGCCCGTTGGTGCCCTGGCCCGCACCACCGTGCCCGGCGATGGCACGCTGGACTCCGCTGGTGGCGATGCGGACGACCGCGCCGGGGAAACCCTCGTCGGCGATGACCAGGTTGCTGCCCCCACCGAGGACAAGCAGTGGCTCGCCGCGTTCATCCGCGGCCCGGACCTCGGCCACGACCTGCGCCTCAGTGCAGGCTTCGGCCAGCCGGCGCGCGGGCCCACCGAGCCGTAGCGTGGTGTACTCCGCCAGCATGACCTGCTCGCCGACCCCGGGGCCGGCCCGCACCCCTTCAGTCATGAGCTGGGCCAGCCATGATCAAGGCAGGCGCACGACCGCGCGGGCACGGGTCAGCACCTTGGCCCCGGCCGAATGCGCGGCCAGGCCGAGCACCACCCGGTTGCCATCCAGCTTCTCCTCGACCGTGCCGGTCACCTCGATCGTGGCCCCCACGTCATCGTCGGGAACGACCACCGGCGCGGAGAACCGGACCCCGAACTCCACCAGCACCCCGGCATCGCCCGCCCAGTCGGTGACGTACCTGCCCGCCTGCGCCATGGTGAACATGCCATGGGCGATGACGTTAGGCAGGCCAACCGACCTGGCGATCCGCTCGTTCCAGTGGATCACGTTGAAGTCGCCGGACGCACCGCAGTACCTGACCAGGCTGAGCCGGTTCACCGGGTAGGTCACCGCGGGCAGCGCGCTCCCCGCCACCACGTCCGCGTAGCTCACCGCGCTCATGCCTCGCCCCGTTCCACCAGCGTCGAGAAGGTGGTGCACACGTGCTCGCCATCGAGCGTGCGGATCTGTGTCTGGGTGGTGAGCATGGTGATGGAGCCGACCTCCCGGATCCCGGCGATGGTGGACCGCGCGGTGACCACGTCCCCGGCGTGCAGCGGCCGCGAGTACTCGAACCGCTGCTCACCGTGGACCACCATGGCGTAGTTCAGGCCCAGGCCAGGATCCCCCACCGCCGCGCCGCTGGCGGCCATGGCGACCACGATCGGGAACGTCGGCGGAGCGATGACATCCGGGTACCCCGCCTTGCGGGCAGCGTCGGCGTCCCGGTACAGCGGGTTCGGGTCACCGATCGCCTCGGCAAACTCCGCGATCTTGACCCGGCTCACCTCATAGGGCGCAGTCGCTGGGAAGGTGCGGCCCAGGTAGTCCTTGTTGATAGCCACCGTGCTGATCCCCTACCCGGCCAGCGCGGGCGGCGCTAGCGGGTCTCGCGGTGAGGCTGGTGCTTGCGGCAGTTCGGGCAGTACTTCTTCAGCTCCACCCGGTCCGGGTCGTTGCGCCGGTTCTTGCGGGTGATGTAGTTGCGGTGCTTGCACTCCTGGCAGGCCAGGGTGATCTTCGGCCTCACGTCGGTCGCAGCCACGAGGGAGTGCCTTTCTCTGGGATGGACCCGCGGGGGAACCCGCGGGACGGTCAGACGCCCGCCGCCCGGAGACAATTCCCGGTTGGGAGCGCCAGCACCCGGGCCACCGTCATCGGGTCCGTCGTGGACACCGATGCCGGGGCCGGTGTGCTGGTAGCGGAGGCCGGACTTGAACCGGCGACACAGCGATTATGAGCCGCTTGCTCTGCCTGACTGAGCTACTCCGCCTGGCCGGCCATCGGCGCGCTGCCTCTCCGGCAGCCCGCCGGAGCGCCGGGAGCGCACTTAGCTTACCGGGATTCTCCCCGCACCCGTATTCGCCGCCCCGGCTGCCCGGCAAATGCATGATCGCGGACGATTTCTGGCAGATAGCACACCCGACCGTCCGCGATCATAGTTGAGGACGGCGGCGGCTCAGGCCAGCGCACCGGCCTGGCGTTGCACCTCGTAGATCAGCAGGCCAGCGGCCACGGCGAGGTTGAGCGACTCGGCCGTGCCGGTCATCGGGATGCTCACCTGGAGATCACCCCGCCCCAGGACAGCCTCGGGCAGCCCCTCCCCTTCCGCGCCGAGCAGCAGGGCCAGCGGCCGGGGGTAGCTGGCAGCCCAGAAGCGTTCCGTGGCCGTCGCCGACGTCGTGACCACCGCGATCTGATGCCCTGCCGCCCACCCGAAGAACTCCTCCACCCCGGCCTGGGCCACCGGAGTGCTGAACAGCGCCCCCATCGATGCCTTCACAGCCGCCGGGCCGTATGGGTCGGTGGCCCGGCCGAGCAGCACCACCCCGCTCATCCCGGCCGCGTTCGCGGTCCGGATGATCGTGCCGAGATTGCCGGGGTTGCCGATCTCGTGCAGGGCCACGAACACCGAGCCCGGCCCGGCCGGCAGATCCGCCAGCCCCGCCGGGCTCCCCCGGACGATCGCGGCGAGCCCGGACGGCCCCTCCCGCCCGGAGAGCCGGCCGAACAGTTCGTCGCTCACCCAGGCAACCTTGATGCCCCTGGCCTCCTGCTTGGAGACCATCGTCGCGGCCGGCGAGCGGCCCAGCAGGCCGGCCGCCACGATCAGCGTCTCGATCGCCGCGCCCGCCTCCACCGCCTGCCACACCGGCTGGATGCCCTGCACCACGAACGCCCCCTCGCGCCGGCGGTGCTTGCGCTCGGCGAGCAACCGCACTCGCTTCACCACGGGATTGGCGCTGCTGGTGATGAGGTCCGCCACGACGCCCCCGTTCGGCTGCCTGGGTCTTTTCCAATGGGCCCGGTCAGGTTACGTCCAGCACCACCTTGAGCTGCCCAGGATCGGCGCAGGCGGCCAGCGCGCGGCCGGCCTGTGCCAGTGGAAACCGGGCGGTGACCAGTGCCGCAAGTTCCAGCCGTCCGCTCGCGGCCAGCCGGATCGCGGCGTCGCAGTCGCGGGGGCGGGCCGCGCGCGGGTTGAGGATCGTCAGTTCCCGCAGGTACCACTCGTAGGTCGGCAGTCCGTCCGCCGCCGGCGCGGTGGTGCCGAAAACCAGCACCGTCCCGCCCGCACCGGTCAGCCGCATCGCCTGGGCGAGCGTTTCCTGACTTCCGACACACTCAACGCAGAGATCGGCGCCATGCCCGTCCGTCACATCGGCCACCACATCGGCGGCCTTGTCAGGGGCAGCGACCGCGCTGGCCCCCAGCTGCAGCGCCAGGTCCCGCTTGGCGGCCGACCGGGTCACCCCGATCAGGGTCCTCACTCCCCGCTCCCGCAGCAACTGCAGGTGCAGCAGGCCGCTCACCCCCAGGCCGACGACCACCGCGGAGCCCGCTCCCCCCGCGCCCGGCGCGGGGAGCGCCGTCTGGGCGTGCACGCAGGTGGACTGCACCTGGAGCAGCGCAGCGCCGGCCGCGGGCAGGCCGTCCGGAAGCGGGTGCAGGCAGGACTCGTCCGCCGCGACGAACTCGGCGAAGCAACCGTCGACGTCACGGCCGAGCAGCGCCCCGCTGCGGCACAGCTGCGGCAGGTCACGGCGGCACAAGTCGCAGTATCCGCAGAAGACAGCCGGATTGACCAGGACCGGAGTGCCGGCCGCGACGATCCCGCGCGGTCCGGGCTGCACCACCCAGCCGGTCATCTCGTGCCCCATCACCCGGGGCATCCGCACCGGGATCTGGCCAGCAGCGATCTTGAGGTCGGTCCCGCACAGGCCGGCCTGGGTCACCTGGACCAGTGCCCGCCCGCCGGCCGCCGGCCGGGCGACGTCCCGGACGGTCACGGTGCCTGGCTGCTCGAGAAGGGCTGCACGCACGACGCCATGCTCCCATCGGCCGGGCAGGAAGGACACGCCCGGAGGCCACCCCTGGCGCCCCAGGCCACAGCGGGAACAGGAGATCCTGATGTTATGGGCAGAAGTCGCACGTGCATCTCGACCTCATGTTCGCCGGGGCGGACCTCGACCTCACCGGGGCCAAGCCGGGGCCGGGCGGGACCGACGTCGATGTGCACTGCGCCTTCGGCGGTGGCAATATCCGGATCCCGGCGGACTGGCGGGCCGCCTGGGACAGCCGCGGCATTGGCGGGGTCGGCATCGGGCGCAAGGAACCGGTCATGAAGACCGACGACCCGGATGCAGCCGACCTGCGCATCCACCTGCGGGCGTTGTTCGGCGGGGTGGGCCTGCGCGCCTGAGCCCAGGCGGCCAAGCTTGCGGGCCGGCAGCGCTGCGCGCGCCGGCGGCACTGGGCGGCACAGCGGATGCCTGGCAGGATGACGGCATGGATTACGTGCTCGCCCAGGTCAACATCGGCAGGCTGCGCGCGCCGCTGGACAGCCCGGCGCTCGCGGATTTCATGGCGGCACTGGACCCGGTGAACGCGCTGGCGGACGCCGCGCCGGGGTTCGTGTGGCGGCTGCAGACCGAGGACGGCAACGCGACCGCGGTCCGGGCGTTCGAGTGGGACCAGGCGGACAGCGCCGGCGTGATCATGAACATGTCGGTCTGGGAGTCGGTCGAGGCACTGGCCGCGTTCGTGTACTCGGAGGAACACCGGCAGGTCCTGCGCCGCCGCCGGGAGTGGTTCGAGCGGATGCCGGTGGCATACACCGCGCTGTGGTGGATTCCCCGCGGCCACATCCCCGCCACCGGCGAAGCCGAGGACCGGATCCGGCTGCTGCGGCTGAACGGCCCCACCCCGCAGGCGTTCACGCTGCGGACACACTTCCCCCCGCCCGGCAGCGCGGATGGCGCTCCGCGGCCGGGACTCCAGGAGTGGATGTGCCCGGCGTGATCCTCAGTCGCCCTTGACGTTGACGATCTGGCGCAGCGTGTGCCGGATCTCGACGAGGTCCCTGGCGTCGTTCATGACCACGTCGATGTCCTTGTACGCGCCCGGGATCTCATCCAGGAACGCGTCGGCCGCCCGCCACTCGATGCCTGTCATCGCCGCGTCCAGCTGCTCGCGGGTGAATGCCTTCCGTGCTGCCGACCGGCTGTACTCCCGGCCCGCGCCATGCGGCGAGGAGTTCAGCGCAAGCCGGTTCCCCTTGCCGGACACGACGTAGGAGCGGGTACCCATCGAGCCGGGGATGAGGCCAGGGGTGCCTGCGGACGCGTCGATGGCGCCCTTGCGGGACAGCCAGACCTGCTTACCCCAGTGTGTCTCCTGCGTCGTGTAGTTGTGATGGCAGTCCACCGTCTCGCTCGCCTCGATGCTGGCACCGATCCAGTCCTGGAAGCAGCCGGTGACGCGGTCCATCATCTCCGCCCGGTTGAGCAGCGCGAAGTGCTGCGCCCAGCGCAGGTCGCGGATGTAGTCCCAGAACTGCGGGGTCCCCTCGACCAGGTACGCGAGATCGGGGTCGGGCAGCTGGATCCACCACTTCTTGTTCAGCGCCTGCGCGGTCTTGATGTGCCTGGTCGCAAGTTTGTTGCCGACGCCACGCGAGCCCGAATGCAGGAAGAGCCAGACCCTGTTCTCCTCGTCGAGGCTGACCTCGATGAAGTGGTTGCCCGAACCGAGGCTGCCCAGCTGCAGCCGCCAGTTCGGGGAGACCTTCTCCGCCGACTCAGCCCCATCCCGCCCTTCGAGTTCCTCAATCCGGGCGAGGGTGGTGGCCCGGTCAGCCACGGTGTTGTAGACACCAGCCGACAGCGGGATCGCGCGCTCGATCGCCTCCCGCAGGCTGGCCAGGTCGCCGCGGCGCACGTCATCGGCCGTGACCCGGGTGCGGACCGCGATCATGCCGCACCCGATGTCCACTCCCACGGCGGCCGGGATGATCGCGCCCTGGGTCGGGATGACCGAGCCGACGGTCGCGCCCTTGCCGAGGTGAGCGTCGGGCATGAGCGCGACATGCGGGAAGATGAACGGCATCGCGGCG
The DNA here is from genome assembly GCA_003541285.1 of Actinomycetota bacterium. Taxonomy (GTDB): domain Bacteria; phylum Actinomycetota; class Actinomycetes; order Streptosporangiales; family Streptosporangiaceae; genus UBA9676. Next base: position 1,664 of record DPMS01000882.1, on the reverse strand, counting down.
GTTCGCCGTGCCTGCTCCAGGGTGCCGTCCTCGACGATCGACGCCCAGTTCATCAGCCGCTTGCTGATCTGCTCCATGGCAACCCTGCTCGATAACAGCCTGTTTGACCGGCTGACTCACGGTAGCTGCGGTTGTCCTGGGATGCACCGGATTTTCCGGTCGCCAGCCGTTGTGCCCGGTAGCAGCACTTACCCAAGCCATGCCAGGCAGATTGCACAGCCATGGGGTTCCCAGCATCGTTGAGCGCTGCTATCGTCCGAGGCAACCCCCGCCCAGACTGTTTACCTTCACTAACAAGATGCGCCTGCCCAGCCGGACTGCCCTCCCAGCAACGATCTGAGGGAGCACGCCGTGACACGACAGACGAGTCGCGCCGAGGCCGACACGATGGCCACGTTCGGCTGCCAGGTCATGGCGAGCGAGTGGGACCCACCCGCTGATCCCGGCCGGCCCGCACCCAGCACCGCCATAACGGCCGTCCGCCTGCGCCAGGCGATGGCCGCACCCCGCTCGTTCTCCCGTTCCACCGGCCCGGCGATGACCGGCGCCGGCGGTAAGGGAGACACCCGGTAACCCCCCCGCGGGAACGGTTGTCCCGGGCCGTGCCGGTCCGGAACAGCCGCGCCGGGAGACCCGGAAGGGAGTCCGGCATGCACAAGCCGATGGAAACCGGGCCGGGCCCGCGGACCGGCCAGCACCGTGCCGTGCCAGCGCGCCACCGGGTGAAAGTGGTGCTGCACCGGGGCATCACGACCGGAACCATCCCGGGTGGGACCAGGCTCGTGCCAGCGAGCATCGCCGAGGAACTCGCGGTGAGCACCCACCCCGTGCGCGACGCACTCAGGGAACTGGCTGCCGAGGGCTTCGTCCGCCTGGACAAAGCCGGCGGTGCCGTGGTGCACGAACTGTGCCGGAACGAACTTGAGGACATCTGCGAGATCCGCGCCATGCTCGAACCGGTCGCCACCGCGCGGGCGGCCAGATCGGCCGAGCGGGCGAGCCTGCGGCCCGCGATCGAACTGCTGGCGGCGATGGAATCCGAGACCGACGCCACCAGGTGGGCGCAGTTCAACTCCAGCTTCCACGCGGTTGTCGGCCAGGCGGGCAGCAGCCCCCGGATGGCCACGATCCTGAAGAACCTCCGGGAACTGTCTTCCCTGTACATCACGCACGCGCTGCTGACTGTGCCGGACCGGGCCGAGCACGCCGATGCCGAACACGAGCAGATCCTGCGGGCAGTCATCGCCCGTGACCCGGCGGCGGCCGCGGATGCCGCGCTCCGCCATCTCCACGGCACGCTCCACGCCCTGCGGACGGTTCATGAGATCGGCGCCCCGGCGCGGGTCTCACACCCGGCCGGCGGCACATCGCCGGACGGCGGGCGGGCCGGGGCCGGTAAGGCGATCATGCCGGACTGGTGAGCCAGCGGCGTGGCCTTGCTGGGCCAGCAAGGCCAGGCGGCTCGGGCAGGGCCGGCCCGGCCGCCGGCGTGCTCCGGNNCCTCAATCATGTCATGGTCACAATAACGTCACCTACTAGCGCGCGCCCCAATGACGTGATTGCATAAGTGCAAATCATCAGCGAGCGGCGCGAAGTGCCAGGCCACGGCCCCTCCTGGGCACCGGCGGGCTGGCGTTCTGTGCCGGATCGCCGGGCCGGGCAGC
>DPMS01000883.1 GCA_003541285.1 Actinomycetota bacterium | reverse complement strand
GCCGAACCTGCTGACCCTGGCGCTGGCCTCCTTCACCGCGGCCGCGGTCGTCACCCTGGGTGTGCTGTTCGGGCTGCACGTCTTCCCGCTCAACGGCCGCACCCTGGTGCCCATCGCCGGCATGATGATCGGCAACTCGATGACCGCCACGGTGCTTGCCGGGCGGCGGCTGACCGACGAACTGCGCGACAAACGTGACGAAGTCGAAGCCCGCCTGGCGCTGGGCCAGGCCTCCCGCCAGGCCGCCACCCCCTATGTCCGCGCGGCGTTGCGGGCGGCGCTGACCCCGCAGATCGAAACCACCAAGGCCACCGGCCTGGTCTTCCTGCCCGGGGCCATGACCGGGCTCATCCTCGCCGGCACCGCCCCGTTGCAGGCCGTCCTGTCCAGGCCGTCGTCATGTTCCTGGTACTCGCCGCCACCGCAACCACAACGGTAGTGATCGCCCTGGGCCTGATCCGGCGCCTGTTCACCCCCGACCACCGGCTGCTGTACCTCCCTACCCCGGCCGGCCACTGAAGCCGCGGCGCAGTCCAGGCCCTGTCAGCGCGGCTCACCGCGCGAGCCGGTGGCGCTGCCCAGCGGTAGTGCGGTCACTGCCGCACCCAGCCGCCTGACTCCCGAGAAGCAGCAGGTCCCCAGTGGGACCTGTGTTCGAGCGGGACAGCTTACTCGGCGCCAAGGTCCTGGTTGCCGTGGGTGGGCCGCGGCCCGCCGGTCAGCCAGATGTGAAGGTCTTCGAGTCCCCGGAGCCGGGGACCGTCGGAGGTAACTTCCACCGCGAGGTGGTCTTTGCCCAAGCCGAGCCTGCTGATGCGCAGGGGCAGGTAACGGTCGGGGACGGCGGGGTCGCACCACAGGCGGCCGGTGGGCAGTTGCGGGTCGAACCGGAGCAGGGTTCGCAGCAGGTGAAGGGGGGTGGCGGCCGCCCAGGCCTGTGGTGAGCACGAGGTCGGGTACGGGACCGGTTCGGCGAACATCTCCCGTGGGAATCCGCAGAACAGCTCTGGGAGCCGGTGCTGGAAGTGGGTCGCCGCGTCCAGGACGGCGACCGCCACGCGCTGCGCGTGATCGACGAATCCGTAGCGCATGAGCCCTGCCGCACACAGCGCATTATCGTGGGGCCAGACCGAGCCGTTGTGGTAACTCATGGGGTTGTAGGCGCCCATCGTCGTCGCGAGCGTGCGGATTCCCCAGCCGCTGAACATCTCCGGCGAGAGCAGGTGCGCTGCGACCGAAGGGGCCTTGTCGTCATCAACGATCCCGGTCCACAGGCAGTGGCCGATGTTGGAGGCCAGCGAATCGACCGGGCGCTTGTCGGCATCCAGCCCGAGGGCGTACCAGCCACGATCGGGAAGCCAGAACTTCTCGTTGAAAGCACGCTTGAGGGCTTTCGCCTTCTCGGCCCAGTACCGCCTGCCCTCACGATCACCTTGTTCGCGGGCGAAGTGCGCACGGGCGACGTAGGCGGCGTAGGTGTAGCCCTGTACTTCCGCGAGGGCGATCGGCGAACGTGCGATCCGCCCGTCAGCGAAAGTGATTCCGTCCCACGAGTCTTTCCACCCCTGGTTGACAAGCCCCTGTTTGGTCGCCCGGTGGTATTCGACGAAACCGTCGCCGTCGGCATCGCCGTACCGCTCGATCCACTCCAAGGCGCGGTCAGCATGGGGCAGCAAGGCGTCGACCTCCCGCTGATCCAGCCCCCATCGCCGCAGCTCACCAAGCAGCATGACGAACAGCGGCGTCGCGTCGGCCGAGCCGTAGTAGGCATTGCCACCACCGAGCGCGAGTGAGGCCACGGGGCCGAAGCGCATCTCGTGCAGGATCCGGCCGGGTTCCTCCTCGGTCGCCCGGTCGATCGCCACGCCCTGGTGCGCAGCCAGCGTCTGGAGCGTTCCGATCGCGAGCCGCTCGTCCACGGGAATCAGCATCCACGAGGTGATCAGCGAGTCCCGTCCGAACAGCGCCATGAACCAGGGCGCGCCGGCGGCGACCACAGCGCGGTCGGGATGTTCCGGATCGAATATTCGCAATGACCCGAGATCCTCGACGCTCCGGCGAAGTACCGCGGCCAGGCCGGAGTCGGCCGTACTCACCTCCGGTCCCCGGCTGCGCCACTCACGCAGGCTGCGGGCCGGGATCGTGTGTTCGAGTGGGTACCCACAGGGATGGCGTACCGGGCCCGGCGCGCCGTCGTCTGCGGCGCGGACCTCGGCACAGACCGTCCACGCCCGGCGTGGTGGGATGGACGCCCGCCACTGCAGGGTGTTCCCGCTTGCCGTCGGATCGCCGCCCGCGACGATCAGCAGTCTCTGGCGCAGCTCACCACGACGGCGAGTGAACTCAAGGATCCCGTGCCTCGCGGTGCTCACGACATCACCATCAGTGTGGGTACGCCCCCCTTTGACCTCGAAGAGGTCAGCGAAGTCGGCGCCGGCCTGCAGCATGACAGCACACTCCACCGGTATCGCACCGAGGTTGCGGACCTCGATGTCCACCCGCATCCCGTTGCCGACGTAGCGGCTTTCCACCACCAGCAGGGAACTGTCGGCGTGCCCAGGATCCGGTAGCACCCTGCCGATGAACATCGCAGCGTAGGGCTCTGGGGTCTGCACGGCCAGCGGCTCAGGGGGCAGGCCGTCGATGCGCAGTTCCCAGCGCGAGAGCAGCCGAGTATCCCGCACGAAGAGCCCTTGTGCGTGCCCTTGCAGGATGGCCCCGCCACGATCGCTGATACAGAAGGTCGAACCGTCGATCAGGGTAACCAGGTCGTGTGCAGGCCCGTGACCGGTGGGCCCGCCGGTCAGGGCCCACGGATCTGTCATGGCACCGCCTCCGGGGCAGAAGCCGGCCGCTCACCCAGTGCGCGTGTCACGCTCAAGCGGTAAGCCCGGCCCGCCAGGCTCGAGAAGTCACCCCGCCGGTTGCCAGGCAAGCCTG